>JBFLXB010000016.1 GCA_040757335.1 Nitrospirota bacterium
CCGCCAGGCTGGGAAACAGAACACCCTGTGTGCTATCATCCGCTCGCATCGACACGCCTCCGAGGTGGGAAATTGCTGCCCGCAACAGCACTTATACCACAGCGGAGGCGTTGTCGTTTCAAGTTTCATGAATTATTCGGGTTAGAACCACCAGACGCCAAACCAGCCGACCATCCCCGACGCAGCCAGCAGTTTCTGGGTACCCGTCAGCCGCCGGGTCGAGAGCACGACCGGCAGGCTGAGCGGGGAGGTGAGAAAGCACGCGGTGAAGAACACCCACGTGGGCAGCCGACGCGCGTGTGACGACTCCGGGAACAGCCCGCAAAACGGGCATTCGATCTCCCCGTGGAGCACCTGACCGCAACGCGCGCAACGCGTGCGGCCCAGGAGCTCGTCGAGGTCCGTGTCCTGGTCGCTCATACCGCGGAAGGAATCAGCGGCGCGACCGCGAGGCTTCCGGAACGATCGTGACCGCCAGCCGCTCGGTGCCGCGGATCAACGTGAGCGTGGAGGCCACGCCCACGGCCGTGTCCACCAGCAGCCGGTGGAGCGCGTCGATGCCGTCGACCGGCTGGTCGCCGAAGGCGATGAGCACGTCGCCCGGCAGCACGCCTGCGCGTTCGGCCGGGCTGTCGGATTCCACGGACGCCACCAGAATCCCGCGCTCCACGGGGAGGTCGTGAAAACGAACCAGCCGGCGGCGCAAGGGCGTGTCCTGTCCTGCAACGCCGAGATAGCCGCGGGTGATGCGGCCGTCCTTGAGCAACCGTCCCGCCACGAAGGCCGCGGTGTTGATCCCGATGGCAAAGCAGATACCCTGGGCCGGCCGGATGACCGCGGTGTTCACGCCGATGACGCGGCCGCGGCTGTCCACGAGCGGCCCCCCGGAGTTGCCGGGGTTGAGCGCCGCGTCGGTCTGGATCACGTTGTCGATCAGGCGCCCGGAGGTCGCGCGGAGCGAGCGGCCGAGCGCGCTCACCACCCCGGCCGTGACCGTACACTGAAACCCGTACGGATTGCCGATCGCGATCGCGAGCTGTCCCACGCGGACCGCGTGCGAGTCCGCGAACGTCACGGCCGGGAGCCCGTGCGCGCCAATACGGATGACGGCCAGATCCGTGTCGGGATCGTCGCCGATCAGATCCGCTTCCGCGCGGCGACCGTCGAACGACGTCACGGTCAGCCGGTCCGCGCCCCGCACCACGTGGCTGTTGGTCAGAATGAATCCGTCGGGGGTGAACAGGAATCCCGATCCGCTGCCTTGGGCCTCGAACGAGCGCCGACGCGCGGGTCCGCTCACCTGACGGTGCACGTCGATGTTGACGACCGAGGGACTCACCCGATCCGCCGCGGTCGTGACCGCGTCCGAGTAGGCGTCCAGCAACTCCGCATCGCTCGCCCGCGGCTCGCCCCGCGGCTCCGCGATATGAGAGCCGTCGTGGCTGAGCAACTCGATAGCGTGGTCGAAATCTCTGTCGAATTTCATGATGTCACCATCCTCTCAGGTGGGAGCTCATCTCCCACACCAATACCTCCGCCCCGGCGGCCGCATCCGCGACAAGCTTGCGCGAGCCCGCCGTAACCAGCCGTGCCGAGTCGCCGGCTTCCAGGCGTCCCACGCCTTCCAGGTCCGCAGCGCCTTTGGGTACAAACACGTGGACAAACCGCGCGTCGGGTACTGTAACCGTCTCCCCGGGCCTGAGCCGCCCCACCCACAACACCGCGTCCTTCTGCCGGATCGAGATGGCCGCGTGATGCCCGCACCCCGACGCCAGCGGCACCAGGCCGCCCTTGGCGATCTGGCTGTTGATATCCAACTGCTCGTACGCGGGGTCGATCCGCTCGGTATCGGGCACGACCCACATCTGAACGAAGTGCACCGGCGCGTCGCCGCTGGGATTCATCTCACTGTGCCAGATCCCCGTTCCCGCGCTCATGCGTTGCGCCAGACCAGGGTAAATGATGCCCTTGTTGCCCAACGTGTCCTTATGTTCGAGCTCGCCCTCCAAAACCCACGTCACGATTTCCATGTCCTGGTGCGGGTGCGTGCGAAACCCGGTCCCGGGTCTCACGATGTCCTCGTTGTTCACAAGGAGGAGGCCGTGATGCGTGTTCTGCGGGTCGTAGTGCGGCCCGAAACTGAAGCTGTGTCGCCCGTGCAGCCAATCGATCGACGTGACGAAGCGATCGGTGCTGCGCTGAATCTGCGTCAACGCGGCCGGCATGACGTTCTCCTCCATGTCAGGGAATACGATCTGACTGTACGACGACCGTGGGGCTTCGTAAAGGGTGATGGCGTTGTTGTCAGGGAACTCGGCTGACGCCGACTTTACACGTCGTTCGGTAGGACAATTTCCACATAGGTTCCCGGAACCGCTCGGCTAATGGCCTGTTCGATCTCGGTGAGGAGGTTGAGCACGATGGGGATTTGATTGCTGGGTAGCACAATGATCGCGAGTCGGCGCCGGGAAAGGTTCTGTTGGTGCCGGAGATTCTTGTCGGCGGTGACGAAGATGTCGAACTCGCGTTCCGCCCGTTCGAGCAGATCGCCGTTTTTGATGCCAGCCCAACCCATCTCTTGGACGGTCCGGATTGCCGCATCGGACAGTCGGCGCTGAATGATCCGCGGCGCCGACTCGTCGAGCAGGACTTTCAACGAGGCTGGCTAAGCTTGAGAAGGGTGCTCTTCGAAAACTCGAGGACCTGTAACGCTTGCGCGCGGGAGACGGTTGGAAAATTGTCAAGGAATTCATCCAGAGTTAAGCCCGCTTCGAGGTTGTTCAGAAGGGTGTCAACGGGTACCCGCGTTCCTTGAAAGACGGGACGTCCCCCCAGGATGTCAGGGTCGACCGTGATCGGCAGCCGATTGAGCTCTTTCTCCTCGATAACCAGTGTCATAGCACATCCCCCTCCGGATACCCCAGCGACAGACCCGCAGCGTAGTTGAATCATACACGGTAGCTGGCGGCCTTTCAATGTTCGGTCCAGTGACCGGCCGGAGCGATGCACAAGCTAAGGGGCCATCCACATCGCCAGCTATGTGTTCTTCCGACGCTTGAGCAGCGACTTGAGCCGAGCCTTGCTTACCTGCTCGCCTTCGAACGCCATCGACTGCACGACCCTATCCAAGAGTACTTTTCGGTGGGCAGCTGCGACCTTCTCTGGCGTGTTGTGACGCTTCTGCCAGGCCCGAATCTTGGCGGTCAGGTCATCTAAGTCGATCGGCTCGCGATCTCTCTTCTTCATTCAGAGTTGTCCACTCGTTCACGCGATCTTGATCACGAAGTGCATGGCGAAGTCCAGCACCGTGCCCAACACGCCCACCAAGTACGACGGGCCGACGAATCGCGGGCCGGTGCGCCAGAAGTAGATCGTGTTGCCGACGAGCAGGGCGTCGTAGACGATGTTGACGATCTGGTGCGCCAGCGGGAACGGGCGCGCGAGGAAGGCGGTGGTGAAGATCAGAATGAGGGGCAGGATGGCCAGGACGAGCGGGACGAGTTGACGACGTTTGACCAGGACGATGACGAGCGAGGCCACCAGCGCGACGAAGACCACCAGGAAGAAGATGTGCGCGAGGAAAAAGGCCTGAGCTCCGGCGCGTTCCGCCTCGTGCATCCCGTCAGGCCTCCGCGGCGTATTTCAGCACCCGCACCTTTTCCATCGTGACCAGACCTTCCGTGACCGACTGGTCCACCACCGGCAGAAACGATTGGATCTTGGGTTCGGAGTCCACGATCTCGATCACCATCGGCAGATCGCGAGACAGCTCGACCAGTTTGGACGTGTGCAGCCGCGAGTGTTTGCCGAAGCCCATGGGTCCGCGCAGCACGGTGGCCCCGGCCAAGTGCATTTCCTTGGCCCGGTGTACCAACGCCTCATAGAGGGGCCGTCCGGTGCGCGCCTCCACGTCGCTTTCGCCGATGAAAATTCTGAGCAAGACGCCTTCTTCAGGAATCTGCATGGATGTGACCTCCTGCCCTGCGGGAAGCGCCTCGATCGCGGGCGCATCGAGGGAAACGGCGGCCCCGTCATCCGCGCCACCTCGGTAGTACAACACGTGGGCGCGCTCGAGCGTGACCATTCCCGAATGGATGCGGGGTGCCACCCGCGCGAGCAGCCTGCGGATCCGCGCGTCCGCATCCACAACTTCGACAATCACAGGCATCGGATGGCTCACGCCCCACGCCTGCTCGGTGAGCATCGCGCCGCCCTGCGAGAATCCCATGTGCCCCTTGAGCACCGTGGCGCCCGCGAGGTGTTCGCGACGCGCCGTCTCCACGATCACCTCGTACGCGGGTTGCAGTCCCGCGCGGTCAGCCGTGGTCAGATAGAACCGGCACAGAACCTGTTCGCCTTCGAGCTTCACGGGCCCGCATCCGATGTCAGAACCACGCGCGCGCCGCCAGCACGCCCAGCCGAACCGCCGCGAGACCGAGGATCACGCTGAGCGCGATGTTCAACGCGGTGATGAGCCACTCGCCGTCCATCAGCAACGCGTGGTTCTCGAATTCAAACGACGAGAAGGTGGTGTAGGCGCCGAGGAAGCCGATGGCCAGCAGGAGCTGCACCTGCTCCGGCCGCGCGATCAGCCGCTCCAGGATGACCGTGCCGAGAATGCCGATCAGGAAACAGCCCGAGATATTGACCACGAACGTGCCGAGAGGAAACCGCGTGCCGAACGTGGAGCCGATCCACGTGCCGACCAGAAACCGCGCGTTGGCTCCGAAAAACCCTCCGATTCCGACCAAGAGATAGGGCATGATCTGGCGCACGGTCGTCCTCCGTTCTCCCACCCGCTGTCCGGCGCTACCTTAAAGGAATTCGCCCCCCGGCGTCCAGCGTCAGGGAATCGAGTAATGGGATACGCGTCTTGACTTGAGTCGGGGATGGTTTATAGTGGCGCGGACGCCCTGTGAGGAGACGGCCGATATGCGGAAATCGCTAGGGGTGTTGACTGGAGTGCTGGTGGTGCTGGTCCTCACGGCTCAGCCGGCGCGTGCGGTGGAGTACCGGCTGGACGCCGCGCTCGCAGTCTACCGTTGGGTGGAGGACGTGGCCCCCATCTATCCAGAGGAACTGGGTCCCATGGTTCTGCTGGGAGGCTTCGTAAGCGGCTCCCCATCGTCTGCGATGCCAGCGCTCACTCTGCGGGGGGATGTCCGCGTGATGCTCGGTCGGGTGAACTATGACACGGCGCTTATTTCAGACCCGACGACGCCGATCAACACGCAGACCACCTACGCGGGAATGATTCAAGAAGGCACGGTGGGATGGCGCAAGGCTCGCGGGAGTTGGCGCGCAGAGCCTTTCGTGGGAGTCGCGTACCGCTGGTGGCTTCGCCAGATCGAATCGACTGGAAACGTCGAAGGATATCCCGAGTGGTACTACACGATCGTCGGGCGACTGGGCCTACGGTTGGACCAAACAGCCTCCGCCGGCTGGCGCCTGTATGGGGTGTTCTCCGCGGATCCGTTGCTGTGGGCGACCGAGGTGATCGATCTCACCGACGCAACAGGCGAGGCGTTGTACGTGGAGAACGGGTTGAACATCGGCTGGACGCTTGAACTCGGGCTGCGTCAACCCCAGGCCGACCTGGGCGTCTTCTGGCAAGCCGTTCGGCTCGGAGAAAGCAACGTGGTATCGTGCAGTATCTCCACGAGCGGCTGTCTGCAGCCGAAGTCCGAGCAAGACATCATCGGCGTGAAACTCGGCGTCACATTCTAGTTGCCATGCTGCGAGCGGGGCGTTCGTGACCTCGGACCCTCGACTCGACCTCGTCGAACGCTTCTTCCGCGGAACCGGTTCCACGTATGACTTCATGGTCCGCGTCGCCACGCTGGGCTTCGACCCGGCGTGGAAGCGTCGGATGGTCCGGATCGCGCGTGAGCAGAAGGGCGAGCCGGGAGCGATCCTCGACCTGGCCTGTGGGACCGGAATTTCGACGTTCGCGTTCAGCCGTGCGTTTCCCCGCGCGCGCGTCGTGGGCGTCGAGCTTCGGGACGAGTACCTGCAACGTGCGCGGGCGAAATTGGCGGCCGCGCCCGATCCTCGCATCCAATTTGTCTTGAGCCGCGCCGAGGACTTCGCGACCGACCAACGCTTCGACGTGGTCGCCGCGTCCTACCTCGCCAAATACGCCGACCTACCGGTGTTGGTGGATCGCGTGGTCGGATGGCTCAAACCAGGCGGATTGCTCATGATGCATGACTTCACCTTGCCGCCGAATCGTCTCGCGTTGGGGGTTTGGAGAGCCTACTTTCGGATGTTGCAAACCCTCGGGTCGAAGATCTTCCCCCCGTGGAAGGCGATATACGATGGGTTGCCGGAGTTGATCGAACGCACGCGCTGGACGAGCCAACTGCAAGAGTTACTGCGTCAGCGGCGATTTTCAGATGTGCGGTTCGAGTGGCAGACGTTGGGCGGGTCGGCCATCGTGACAGCCTTGGCGCCGTTAACCGTGCGTGAACCGGAATAGGGCGACACCTATTCCAAGCGCGATTACCCCGAGGCTGACGCTTTTCAGAATGCGTTCGTACATGGTGGCGGACGCCGTCTCGTCCGCGGATCGAGTCGATTTCCGCTTCAGATCCTTATAGGCGCGCGACGCGGTGATTTCCACCACGCTCAACGCGGCCATGGCTGCCGCGACGATCAGGGCCGCGACGGACACGCCGTTAGTCTGCATCGCGTATCCGGCCAGTACCGGCAGTGCGCCCCAAGACAACGCAAACCAGCCGTCGGTGTGGAAACGGCCGTTCCACCATTCGAGGTTGTAGGCGAACACGAAAAAGCCTTCGACCACGGCAACGGCCGCGAGCCACGGCACGTACCAGAAGCTATAGTGCCCCGCGATCGCGTAGGCCGCGATCAGTGAACCACCCGCGGCAAACCATAGTTGCCGGCGCGAGAACACCTCGCCCCACGGCTTGATGCCGCGGCTCCCCAGCGCGTCCAGCGCGTGCGCGGCTATACCCAATCCAAAGAAATAGATTACTAACAGCGCACCGACACGATGCCACACGACCGACGTCGCGAGCATGCCGCCGATCACGGTGTAAGACAGCACCATGCCGGTGTACGGCAGAAAGAGCAGGCCGATGGCGGTTCGAAACCACAGCGGTCCTCTGCGGGGGACGAACCACTCGGAGAGTCGCGCGTTGTGGGTCGAACGCGCGGCGAGACGACTCACTCAGTCCCTTGTCGTCCCCCCCCTTTGAAAAAGGGGGGAGGGGGGATTTCCCGCCTGCGGTCCACCACCGCCTCACGGATGGCCTCGGTGACAGCGTCGGTGTGCCGAAGGACTTCCGCGCTGTCAAAACGTAATACGCATAGACCGAACCCTCTCAGCACTATGTCGCGCCGCGCGTCCTGGAGACTTCCTTCAGGGGCGAAGTGCTGGGATCCGTCGACCTCTACGACGAGCTTGGCACGCGGAGCATAGAAGTCCACGACAAAGCCGGCAATTGGTCGCTGGCGATAGAACTGAATTCCGGCGATCTGTTTCCTTCTCACTCTCGACCAGAGAACCTGCTCACTCTGAGTCATCTCCTGGCGGAGGCGCCGTGCGACCTGCTTCAGGTCTGGTCGATAGTTGAGCACAGGGCAAATCCCCCCTTGCCCCCCTTTGTCAAAGGGGGGAAGAAGGCCCTGGAGCGTCAGTGAGCCTCCGCCCAATTCTGTCCTGTCCCGATATCCACGCGGATCGGTACGGATAGCGGGTACGCCCCCTCCATTTGGGCCTTCACGAGCGCCTTCAGCGCCACGACGTCCCGCTCGACCACCTCGAAGACCAGTTCGTCGTGCACTTGCAGCAGCATCCGCGCGTCGAGCCCCTCGGTTTGAAGGCGTCGATCGATGTTGATCATCGCGAGTTTGATGATGTCCGCAGCGCTGCCCTGGATGGGGCTGTTCACGGCGCTGCGCTCGCCGAAGCTGCGATGCGCGGGGTTGGCGCTGGCCAACTCAGGGATCGGGCGCTTACGGCCCACGAGCGTAGTGACGTGGCCGTCGGCGCGCGCTTTGTCGATCGTCGCGTCCACAAAGCGCTTCACGCCTGCGAAGTGGATGAAGTACTCGTCGATATAGCGTCTGGCCTCGGCTTGCGACACGCCGAGTTGCTCTGACAAGCCGAACGGAGAGATCCCGTAAATGATGCCGAAGTTCACGGTCTTCGCGGCTCGACGCATCGCGGGCGTGATCTCCGACGCGGGCAGGTTGAACAGAGTGCGCGCGGTGTCGGTGTGGATGTCGCCGTTGGTCCGGAACGCCTCGAGGAGGCGTTCGTCGCCCGACAGGTGCGCCAGAATACGCAGCTCGATCTGGCTGTAGTCCGCGGACAGCAGCGTGTACCCGGGCTCGGGCACGAACGCGGCGCGGATGCGCGGGCCCATCGGACCCTTGATCGGGATGTTCTGAAGATTGGGATCACTACTGGACAGGCGCCCGGTGGCCGCGACGGCTTGGTGGAACGTGGTGTGGATCCGACCGGTGCGCGGGTTGATCAGCGCGGGCAGCGCGTCGACGTACGTCGACTTCAGCTTGGAGAGCTGCCGGTAGGCCAGAATCTCGGCGGGCAGCTCGTGCTGCGCGGCGAGCTGCGTGAGCACGCTCTCGTCCGTGGAATACCCCGTCTTGGTTTTTTTAATCGGGGCCAGGCCGAGCCTGGTGAACAGGATCTCGGCGAGCTGCTTGGGGGAATTGACGTTGAACTCGCCGCCGGCCAGGGTGTAGAGCCGTTGCATCATCCCCGCCATCTGCACATCCATCTCTTTGCTCAGGGAACTCAGGAGGTCCGCGTCCACACGGATGCCGAGCGCTTCCATGCGGGCGAGAACCGGAATGAGCGGGAGCTCGACGCGCTCCAGCACCTCGGTCTGACCGTCCGCGGCAAGGCGCGCCGCGAGGTCGTCCACCAGCGCCTCGGTCGCGCGGCACCAATCCGCGGCCGCGTCCGGACCGTCTGAAGCCGCAATCGTTTGTGAAAGGTATTCCAGCGCCACGGGCGCCAGGCGTTGATCGGACCGATTCGCGTTCAACAGATACGCCGCGAGCATGCTGTCCCAGAATCCGGCGCGCACCGGGATGCCGCGTCCGAAGGCCCACACCAGCAGAGGCTTGACGTTGTGGCCGCGAATCGTGACCCGGTCGTCGCCCAGCAGGGCCGTCAATCCGCGAACCACGTGGTCGGCGTGTCGAGTCGCGTCGATCACCCCTTGTTCGCCGCCGACCACGGCGTACGCCAACGCGGTGGGCTCGCTGTTCACCGCCAGCCCTTCGCTCCACGCTGCCGCGAGCGTGACGGCCCGTGCGTCGCGACCGCGCGCCATCGCTTGCTCGAACGTGGCGCCGTCCACGGTTGCGACCGCGACGGCCGGCGCTGACGGCGCGGGCGTAAGGGATTTCAATAGCGCCGTGAATTCCAACTCGCGGCACAAGGCCACGAGTCGGCCTTGGTCCGGATCTTGCCGCTTGAACCGCGCGAGATCGAGCGTGACCGGGCAGTCGGTGGCAATCGTGGCGAGGCCGCGCGATCGGCGCGCCTCCTTAGCGTGCTGTTCCAGCGCGGCGCGCAGTTTAGGCTGGGGAATATCGGGAAGCCGGTTGAGAATCTGCTCCACCGAGCCAAACTCGCCGACCAGTTTGGTGGCGGTCTTTTCCCCGATGCCTTTGACGCCGGGGATGTTGTCTGTCGAGTCTCCCATCAGCCCCAACACATCGGGCACCAGAGTCGGCGCGACGCCGAACCGCTCGCGCACCTCGGCTTCACCGAACATCTTGTTTCGCAAGGTGTCGAACACCTTCACGCTCGGCGTGACGAGCTGCAGCATGTCCTTGTCCGCGGTGACGATTGTGACCTCCAGCCCTTGCGCCTCGGCTTGGCGGGCGATGGTGCCGATCAAATCGTCCGCTTCGTACCCCTCCAGGACGAGCTTGGGAATGTTGAAGGCCTCGACCATGCGTTCGATATAGGGGATCTGCCGGGCCATGGGGTCCGGCATGGGCGGGCGGTGGGCTTTGTAGTCCGTGTACTCGACGTGCCGTTGCGTGGGACCGACGGTATCGAACGCCACCGCGAGATAATCGGGCTGCTGCTCGCGAACGATCTTGAGCAGCATGTTGGTGAAGCCGAAGACCGCGTTGGTCTGAAAGCCTTTGGACGTGGACAGCGGCGGCAGCGCGAAAAATGCGCGGTAGATATAGCCGTGGCCGTCGATGAGGAAGAGTCGTTGGGGCATGGGACCGTGCCGAACACTACACTAGGGGCGACCGGGAAGACAACTGTTGTTCGCGGGCAGTTGTCTGTTGTTCGTCACGGACAACAAACAACGAAGAACGAATAACGTGGTGTGGAACTAGTGAGTGCGTTCGTGTTGCAGCAGCTTTGCCTTCAGAGCCAGCCCGCCGGCATAGCCCGTGAGGGTTCCGTCACCGCCAACAACCCGATGGCAGGGGATGATCAAGCCTATGGGGTTGGTCCGGCATGCCATGCCCACGGCGCGCGCAGCCCCGGGGTGGCCGATCATTGCGGCGATCTCGCCGTACGTCCGCGTCTCCCCATAGGGGATCCTGAGCAGCGCGGCCCAGACCGCCCGCTGAAACGGCGTACCTTGCGGATCGAGAGGAAGCGAGAAGTCCTTGAGCTGTCCGCGTGCATAGGCGCGCAACTGCTCGTGGGCCGCGCGATGCATCGGATCGGACGCGGGCGCCTGGGGGTATTTGTCATGGAACGGCGGCCTGATGTCGAGCTCGATGACTCCCTGCGGCCCGATCACGACGCGGGCGCGTCCCCACGGCAACGCCACCGAACTGGCGGTGGTGAGGGAATCGCCAAGATTCCGCAAGACGCTTCTGCTGCGGGTGGGACGGGGGAGGGGCCGGGTGGTGCTCAAAGAAGGAAGAGTCATGACGTTCGCAGCCTCCTAGGTAAGGTGCGTTGCCATGGTGCCGAAGGGGGGATTTGAACCCCCACGGGTTGCCCCACACCCCCCTCAAAGGTGCGTGTCTGCCAGTTCCACCACTTCGGCTCGGCGTGCATCGCGCGGGGCGAGAGCAGAGGGGATAGCCCCCACGCGCGGGCCGGATTATACATCTCAACCGGCTGGCGAAGCAATCGGCGTTCCACGGCACTACGGATTCTGTTAGAATCGATCCGTTCCGCGGAGTGGTTCCGTGCCTACCGATGATTTCGACGACATCGAGCTGCCCCCGCTGGTGATCCCCAAGCGCGATGGGCCCGAGTGCCCGTTCTGCGGCGAGCCGACGATGATGGCGGATGGCGATTGGATCTGTTTGGATTGCAACGGTGGTAGCTACGGTCCTGAGACTGGTTAGGAGCCTGACCATGAAGGGCCATCTGCTGCGTTGCCGCTCTCTTAAGGTGCCACGGCCGCCTCACCGTCTCGGCGGCGCTCGTAGCTTGGGCGCCACTTCTTCGTGGCGCCATTCGCCTCACGTACGCACTCAGCAGTATGCTCCGGTGCGGTGCTCGCGGCGCCTTGCATTTGGCCCATTCCTGGCCAGGCTGAAATGGGCCACTCTGGATACGGTTCCCTGATCCCTCTTCTCTCTAATGAGAGACGGTACCTCGCGGTTCTTTGCTCTCCATGACGCTTTGCGGGAGCGCATGGACGGGCTCCAGCGCAAGATCAGCGCCGGGATGGAGTTTGCGCTCGACAATCTGCTCGAACACCAGATCGATCACTATTTTCGGCACGAAGAGGCGTTAGAGGAGCTCGAGTCGTTGTTCTGTCGAGTCACCGCGGACTTTGATTCGTTGGACAGCGTGGAGGCGCTGAAGCGCTTCGAGGCGCGGTTCGTGATCCTCGAAGATCGCTGCGAGGAGATCGATGCCGCGTTGCGTCAGCGACCCATGCGGCGGCGACAGCGCATCAACTTTTTCAATTTCTTTCGCCAGTCCCAAGGAGACAACGGACAGGCCGAGACCTCGCGACCCGAAGTCTCATCGCTCACCGAGGCGTACGAGATCCTCGGCGTGGAGCCGGACACGCGCCCTGCGCTGATCACCGCGGCGTTCCGAAAACTCGTGAAGGAATTTCATCCCGATATGAACGGCGGGGACCGCAGCCATGAGCCGCGTTTGCGCAAGCTCATGGCTGCGTATCAGTTAATCAAAGCACAGGTCACCAAATAAACCACGTTCAAATTGTTCAAGGGTTCAAGGGGTTCAAGTTAAACCTTTGAACCCTTGAACGTTTGAACAGTCTTTACGCGAGAATCCCCAGGACGTTCTCTTCCCGCACGAGCACGAACTCTTCACCGTTGACCGTCACCTTCGAGCCCGCGTACTTCTCGTAGAGGATTTTATCTCCGGGTTTTAGCGTGGTCTTGACGAAAATCTTGTCCTCAGTGCTCTTCTTTTTTCCCGATCGGTAGTTGTCCTCGTCTTTGGACTTCCAACGACCTTCGCCGATTGCGATGACCTCGCCCTCCTGGGGCTTTTCCTTGGCGGTGTCCGGGATGTATAGGCCGCCGGCGGTGCGCTCTTCTCCTGACGATTGTTTGACCACGGCCCAGTCGTGCAACGGTCGAATCTTCATCTCACGTCCTCCTTTCAGGAACAAAATTATAGAAACGTCGCCTCGCCCGAATCAAGCCGCCTTGCGGCTGTCGGAAAGACGCGGATCCAACGCGTCGCGTACCACGTCGGCGAACAGGTTGGCGGCCAGCACGAGCGTGAACATGAAGGTGAACGCCGCGGCAAGCGACCACCAGACCATGGGCTCGCGCGCCATTTCCAGTCTGGCGCTGTTGATCATGGTGCCCCAACTGATGGTGGTGGGATCGACGCCCACGCCCACGTACGACAGAACGGCCTCGGCCAGCACCAAGCCGCTGAAGTCCAGCACGAGGGTGATTAGCACGATATGCATCACGTTGGGCAGCAGATGCCGCATCATAATCGTCATCGACCCCGCGCCATATGCCTGCGCGGCTTGGACGTACTCCATCTCGCGCAGCTTGAGAGTCTCACCCCGTAGGAGCCTGCACAGGCCCGTCCAGCTCGTCACGCCGAGTATCGCGCACAAGAACAGCAGGCGTGCGTCGGCACGGACGGCCGCGGTATCGAACGCCTCGGGGTGCACGGCAATATACGCTTGGAGCGTCAGAATTGCCGCGGCGATGAGCAGCACGCCGGGAATCGAACTGAGCGTCGTATACAGATACTGGATCACGTCGTCGGCCCATCCCTTGAAGTATCCGGCGGTGATTCCGAGCAGGATGGCGAACGGCATCATAATCAGCGTGGTGAGCGTGCCGATCGCGATGCCGGTGCGGACGCTTTTGAGCGAGAGGTACAGCACGTCCGTTCCGACTTTGTCGGTGCCGAGCACGTGGTACTTGACCGCCCAGTGACCCACCACGAAGCCGAGCAACAGCAGCACTCCGAGTGTCGCGAGGATGACCCGCCAGGGCGTATCGGTCTCACCCCGGATGAAGCGTGCCAGCATGGTGTTCCACGGCAGCCGGTGCCGACGGACCTGCCAGGCGCTGACGCCGACGATCAGCAGCGCCCAGACCAGCAGGCCCTGGATCGCGCCAACCGCCGCAGTCGCGGCGATGTCTCGCGCGCGGTCGGCCGCGGGATCGGCCAGATGTGCGCCGCCGTAGCGGAGGCGGGGGAAGTCGCGCGTGGTCGTCCCGTCGGGACGCTCCACCGTCTCCTTGGCGTACAAGTGCGTGGCGAACGGCGCGGAGTAGGTTTTTTCCACCCGATCCTTCAGGGGGAGGACCAGGGCGTCAAGTGCGCTCAGGACCTCGGTCGAATAGTCCACGCGGGTCGCGGTTGCGGGGTTATCGGTCTGCGGGAGCGCCCGGCGAAAGTGGATCGAGTCGAGCAACCCGATCGCCACGTACGCGGCGAGCACGACCAGCGCGGCCATGCCCAGCCGGCTGCGCCGCACCACGCGCCAGGGCGCGCGCAAGTGCTCCCGCTGCCGCGTATACAGCGCCGCCGCGACGGTCAGGCCCACCAGCACGAACAGCAGGGCGTCGGTCCACAGCAACACGGGCTTCACCGAGGTCATTCCAGCCGCACCCGCGGATCCACGAGCGTGTAGGACACGTCGGTCAGGATCAGCCCCACGATGTATAAAGCCGACCCCAGGAACACCATGGCGCGCACGATCGCGAAGTCCTGCGAGCGTATTCCGTCGATCGTGTAGCTACCGAGGCCGGGCACGCCGAAAAAGGACTCCAGGATCAGGCTGCCCAGAAACAGGGCGGGAATGATCACCACCACGCCGGTCAGAATCGGAATCATGGCGTTCTTGAGGCCGTGTTTGAAGAGCACGCGCGCTTCCGACAAACCCTTGGCGCGCGCGGTGCGGACGTAGTCCTTGCCGATCTCTTCGAGGAACACCGTTCGGTACAGCCGCGTGCTCGCCCCGACGCCGCTGACCACGCCCACCAGCACGGGCAGCACCAAGAACTTCGCGGCGGCCGTGCCGGTGTCGTATCCGGAGATCGGCGTGAGGTTCAGCAGCTTGCCGATCACGTATTGTCCGCCGATGACGTAGAACAACGAGGAAATCGACAACAGGATCACGCAGAGGACCACGCCCCACAGATCGAGGTACGTGCCGCGGAAAAACGCCAGCGTCATGGCGAACGTGACGTTGATCAGGATGCCGACGACGAAGATCGGGACCGCGATTGCGAGGCTGGGCCACATCCGCTGTTGGATATCGTAGCCGATGTCGCGGCCGTCGTCGGCGCTCCCGAACTGGAACGCGAACAGGGAGAGCGATTTCTCGAAGAAGATGGTGTCGGTCACCTTGCCGCCGCCGGGTGCGGTTCCGTTCCATAGCAATGGTTTATCGTACCCGTGCTCGTGTTTCCATTTGGCGATCGCTTCCGGGGTGACCCGTTTCACGCCCAAATGGATGCGCGCCATGTTGTCGGGTGGATTGACGACAAAAAACAGGGTGAAGGTGATGAGATTGACGCCGATGAGGATCGGCACCGCGTAGAGGAGACGGCGGATCAGGTATCGGGTCATCCCGGGGCTCGGGTGCGCCGAATGTGCCGAATCACTGCGGGCAGGACCACCGCCACTGGTAGCAACAGGGCCACCGCGATCGGGGCGAGCTTGGGCCGGTTCCACGCGGCGCGTTGCTTTGCGCGCTGCCCAGGATCGATGCGCTTGTATTTCAGCGTGTTATTGGCCATCAGGTTGGGTTTCGCGTTGTGGTACCAGGCGTGGTGAAGCGTGAACTGCTTAGGGTGAAATCCGAAGGCCCAGGGCGCGTCCCGCCTGGCCATCTCCACCATCCGATCAATGATGGCCTGCCGTTCTGGCCCGTTGTTCATGTTCTTCATGCGTTCGAACAGCCGGTCGAACTCTGGGTTCTGATAGTTCGCCGCGTTCTCGCCGTTCTTGCCGACCTTGATGTTGGGGCCGTAGAGCAGGAACAAAAAATTCTCCGGGTCGGGGTAGTCCGCGTTCCAGCCCCACTGAAAGATTTGGGCGTCGCCCCGGAGCATCTTGTCCTGGAAGCGGTTGTAGTCGGTGTCGCGAATCTCCAGGTCAAGGTCCAGCTTGGCGAACTGTTTGCGCACCCAATCCAGACGCGCTTTGTCCTCGGGCCCACCCGTCGTGACGTCGAAATGCAGCACCAAGGGTCTGCCGGTTTGGGCATCGCGGCCATTGGGGAACCCGGCTTCGATCAACAGCCGCTTCGCGTCCGCGATGGACTTGCGCTGGGGGCGATTGTCCACCCAGTCGTAGACGTAGGGGTTCACGCCCGCCGGTCCTTCCAAGTGCCCGAAGATCCCCGGGGGAATGGGCCCCTGCGCTGGGCTGCCGCGCCCGTTGCGGAAGATCGAAATGAACTCGTCGTCGTCGTACGCGATCGAAATCGCCTGCCGGAGCTTGCGACCGCGCTCGGAATATCCTCCGACAACCGGATCGAGCATGTTAAAGCCCAGGTAAAAGATCGACGTCTCAACGGACGTGACCAGCCGGATCCCTTTGGCTTCCATCGCTTCGGTGAGCCCCACCTCGCCGTGTCCGGTCATCTGTACGGCTTGGTCGAAAGTCTCGGAGCTGATGCCGCTGACGTCGTAGTAGCCCTGGAGGAACTTGTTCCAATACGGAATGCTTTCTTTCTCCAGGCTGTATACGGCCTTGTCGATGAAGGGCAACGCCTCTCCAGCGTCGACCAGGAACCCGGCGGCTCGATCGCTCGGCTCGCCATCCGAGGGATAGCGCTCGCCGTGAAAGTTGGGGTTCCGCTCCAGGGCCATCTGGCGGTTGGGATTATTGACCGTGAGCATGAAGGGGCCAGTGCCGATCGGGTACCAGTCGAGCGTGATGTTCTTCTCGGTCATGCCGGGCTGGGAATAGAACCGATCGGCCTCCCATGGGATGGGTGCGAAAAACGGCATGGCGAGCCAGTACACCATCTGCGGATACTTTGCCTTGACCGTGATCCGGTAGGTGTAGCGGTCCACCACCGCAGCGCCTTCGAGCGGATACTGCGTCAAATCCAGGAACGCGGAGGGGTGATCAGCGAGCGCTTTGGCCAAGACCCCGGCGTAGTCACCGAGCCCGACGATGTATTCGCTCATGAGGCCGAAGATCGGCGAATGCACCTTGGGATGGGCCAGGCGTTTGATCTGGTACACGTAGTCGTCGGCCACGAGCTCGCGCGTGCCGGTCTGGGCAAAGTCCGACAACGCGTACACGCGCGCAAGGTCCGTTGGCGCAAGGTCGTGATAGAGGAAGCGCCCCCCGGCGTCGGCGGCAAACGCGGGGTGGGGCTGGTACCGGATACCGGGCTGGATGTGGATGTCGTACACGCTGTACGCGATCTGTTCCACCGACGCGGAGTCGGGCAGCGGACGGCGCCGGGCGTCCAGGTAGGCGGGCCGGGGCACCTCGGTCGCGGTCAGCGGGATGAGTTCGTAGGGCCGTCTGAGAAAGTGGTACTGGAGCGGCGGTTCGTAGATCTGGGCGGTGAACGCGGCCTCGTTCGCGCTGTACGACCGCGCAGGGTCCAGGTGCTTGGGGCGTTCGTCGAACGACGAGTAAAGGATGTTGCGGCCTTCGTCCGAGCCGGGATACGGATTATTCCACGGCGAACCAGTGCACCCGGACAGCCCGGTGAGAAGGATCTGAGCAGACAACAACGGGACGCTGAGGTAGATCGACAGCCGACGAGCCCCCGGCATGGGGGCCATCGTAGTGAAGCGCTCGGCAGAAAGTCAAACGCGGGGTGCGAGGGGTCTTGCGGCGGTGATCGTCAAGCGGCAGCAGTGCCTGCTACGCGCTGTCCAACCGTTCAGATATGCGCCGAAGCGACCGCGTGGATTGTTCGGGCAGAATCAGCCGAATAACACCCACGCCGTGGTGAGTCCGAACACAAAACCCACCATCAGCATGGTCACGGTCGCCAGCATCGTGACGGTCGCGACGGATCCCGTTGAGGCAGCGGTCTCCAGCGCATCCGACACGGCCTGTTGGCAGCACGACGAGAGGGGCCTTGCGCGAGCCTCGGGCATCGGGATCGCTATTTGGTCAAACGCGGCCGGGGAAACCACGTGCCCCATGGGAAGTCCTCCTGGGTGAGTCAGCCACAAACACGGCCACGCACACTGAACTCCTTGAAAACATACCGGCCTTCAATTCGTGTGCCAGCCAAACTGCGGTAAAACAGGTGTACGCGCTCACCTGGTGCCGGAAACATGGCAGAAGTCGAGTTGAATCGACGGAGTTTCGTCGTGTGTTCCTCAAAAAGAAGCCCGACCGTAATAAGGAGTCGAAGCGTTCGGTTACGACGACTACGCCACGGTTCGTGCTTGAATGAGGGCCACGAAGTGACGAGCCAGGCGTTCCTCGAAGTGCGTGCCGATGCGCGTCTCCAGCATGGCCAGAATTTCGTCCGACGGACGTGCGGTCTGGTAGGGCCGATTGGTGCGGAGGGCGTCGTAGAAGTCCGACAGCGAGGTCAACATGCTGCACAGGTGTTGGGAGCGCGATCGCGGAAGCGTAGGATACCCCGACACGTTGTACAAGAGGTGGTGCTCATACGCCACGATCGCGGCCAGCTTGGGAATCGCCGGGTTGCGCAAGAGCAGGATCGACCCGGTGATGGGATGTTTTTTCATCTCCTCGTACTCGTGGGGTTCCAGCTTGGAGGGTTTCTTGAGAATGTGCTCGGGAACCAAGGTCTTCCCGATATCGTGCAGCATGGCCGCGATGCCGAAGTCGTGGATCAACGTCTTGGGCACGCCCAACGACTCGGCTTGCGCCATGGTCAGGATCGCGATGTTGATCGCGTGCGTGTACGTGTATTCGTCATAACTCTTCAAGCTGGCCAAGGAGATCAGGGACGACCGATTGGCAAAGAGCTGATCTTCCAATACGCGCATGATTCGCTCGACGTGATCCATCACCAGCCCCTGGATCTCATCCCATCCTTCGAAGATCTGACGCAGCTCCTGGACCTGGGGACCGAAGTCGAATTGTGCGCGGCCGGACGGCGACTCCGGGCGGTCGGCCGAGAGTTTGCCGATCTGGATATGGGGCAGCGTCGGCACCGTGCCGGCCGTGAGGCCGTCCACCAAGGCCAGCAACTCGTGACCCTCCACACCGGCTTGGAAAATGAGCATCTCGATGCCGCGGGTCTTGAGCCGACCCTTGAGGTCGTGGGAGACCATCTCCAGCTCGAGGCTTCGGACATCGTCAACGAACAGCCGGTCATCGACCGCCACGATGCGAATCTCTTCGCGCCCCTCGAACAGCCCATCGAGACTGCCGAGTAACTCGCTCACGGCGTCACGAAGCTGCGGGTGACCGGCGGGATAGAGCGACCGCCCGCGCAACACCCGGCTGATCTGTCGGAGCAGCCGATAGCGGGGATCGGCCGCGATCGGAGAGAGGGACCACTCAGGCTGCGCGCCCATGTTCCTCCGCGCTTTGTCGCTCCGACACCTTGAGCCGACGCCGGCGCAACGCCTCGCGTGCGGCTTTGCGAACCACCGCGTCTTTCGGGAGATCGAACAAGATGAATCGCCGACGCCTGGCCAGTCGGCTCAGAAACGCCACGCACGCCGGTTCGTTCGAGCGTCCCAACGCCTCGATGATCTTGAGTTTCCGCGTCTCCGATAGGCGCGAGGCGCGGGAGTGGTAGATCTGCCGAAGGCGCTCCACCGTAGCCGGCGTGGGTCGCTGGAGCAGAAGGGAGATTGCGCAGGAGGCCACGCGGTCATCCTTGTCCTGCACGCCGACAGCCAGCGTGTCCAGCAGGGCTTCTGGTGGGCTGATCGACCCGAGCGCGCGCAGCGCTTCCAAGCGGACCTGCTCGTGGGCGTGCGTGGCGAAGGGCTTGAGCTTCGGGAGCACCTCCGAAACTCGGGCTTCGCCCAGCAGAAAAATCATGTTCCGGAGGATGAACCACCGCTCGTCCTTGAGCCAGGGCAACACGGCCGGCGCGATGGGTCGGCCGATTCGCGCGAGGACGTCGAGTAGGCGCTTGCGAAGGACCATGTCGCCAGGGTCGGTCGCGGCATTCAAGATCTCCAACAACGCGGCGACGATGGGTTCGCCGATGGCGACCAGGTGGTCCGCGATCGCCGCGGCCCGCGCCTTGTCGATTTTGGGGATCGCCCGTACCACGGGCGCCACCATGCGGGCCAGCGTTTTGTCGAACGCCTGCTTCGCCTCCGGGTTGGCGGGCCGACACGCCCTGATGGCCTCGAACACCCCTACGACCGCCTCGGGATGTCCGCCCACCAGCGGGTCTTCCAGCGCCTGGCCCAGCCGTTCGATGAGGGCGGCCTGACTGGGGGCCGCGGCGGGAAGCTCCAGGAGTTCGGTCATCACGATCGCGAGGTGGCGGTGAATCTGCGCCTCATCGACCGGATCGACGAGGTCTCCGATCGGCTCATGGGCGACGGCTGCGAAGGCGGGCGCGGTACCAGACAGCCCCTTGATCGTCTTAGCGTAACTATCCGGATAGAAGTTCTTCTCCGTCTTCTTGTGGAACAGCTCCGCGTACAACGCGTGTCGATCCGCCAGTTCGAGCCCGTCCAGCCGCTCCGCGATGGACGGAGCCAAGGCGGGTTGCTCCCGACTGAGCCCCACGAACTTCCTGAGCAGCTCCAGCGTCGGGATCGAGATGGTTCCGCCGTGGGACTGGATCTGGGACAAGACCTCGAGCAGGACCGGTTCGGACAGGTCCGCCAAGATCGCCGCCAACGCGCCGGGTCCCGGACTGTCCGGCGCGAACGCGAGGCGAAACAGGCGTTCGCGCACCGGCGGATCGAGCCGTTCGACCAGCGTGGCGAGCCGTTTGCGTTCGGCCTCGGGCAACGGTGCGGCGCGCTGGTCTCCCGTTGCGGGATCGTGCAGCGGGGCGGCAAGGCGCTGCAGGTGTTCGAGCACGAGCCGCTCGTACCGCCCGGAGTCGCCGGTCGTGGACGCGCGGTTGATCAGTTCCGCCAACCGTTCGGGTTGTTGGCTCTCCGGTGTCTCGCCGCCGGGCGCGCCGCCGGGGCTACGCTCTTCCAATCCGGCCTCGAGCAGCGCGTCCAGGAGCTGGCTCCACGTGTCGCCGCGAGACGCCGATCCTTGCGCGTCCGCGGTGGCGTGTCGAAAACTGACCAGTGCGATTTCGATCGCGGGGACGGCCTGGTGAAGCGCTGCGAGGCTCTGTTGTCGCGCTTCGGGAGACGCGTTGCGTTCCTTGAGCCACACGAGGAGGCGAGACAGCCCGTCGTGGTCCACGCCCTGGCGAACCGTCATGCGCGCGACGTGGGCGGACGACAACGCGTGGGTCAATTCCTTGAGCACCGGATTCTGCGGGTCCAGGGGCTCGCCTGCCAAGAGCAGGTGCTTGGCGCCGACGTCGACGGTCAGCGTCGGGTGAGTCGGCCAGAGCGCCTCAAATCGTTGGGCCAAGCTGTCGATGGCTTTGGGAATGAGCGCGTGCGTCGGCGGATACAACACCATTTTTCGCGCCGCCTGGTGGAGCTCGACGAGCACCGGAATAACCTGGGGAGGTGTGGGTCCTTCAACTGCCATGGCCAGCGCCAAGTCTGCAGACGACACGCGATGTTAGGATAGGAGCAACCCGGGGGTCTGTCAAAAGACGGCGGCCGCGTCGGCGCCTTGACATTGGTTGGATCGGAGTGATACAAAATGCGGATTCTATCTTCCGGTAAGGAGGACCATCCGATGTACGCAGTGATTGAAACGGGCGGCAAGCAATACCGCGTGACGCCCGGGGAATTGGTGCAGGTTGAACGACTGGACCGTCCGGTCGGAGCCGTGGTGGAGTTTGACCGCGTGCTGGCCGTGGGCGGCGATCAGGGGTTGGTCGTCGGCGTCCCGCACGTGGAGCGGGCGCGGGTGTCGGCGGAGGTCATCGCGCAGACCCGGGGCAAAAAGGTCATCGCGTTCAAGAAGCGGCGGCGGAAGAATTCTCGGCGTACCCGAGGCCATCGCCAGCAGCTCACCACCATCAAAATTACGCAGATCGCCGCGGCATGACGCGGGCGGCACGAGGACGCCATGGCGCATAAAAAAGGACAGGGATCAACGCAAAACGGCCGCGACAGCAACGCGCAGCGGTTGGGCGTCAAGCGGTATGGCGGCGAGCTGGTGTCGGCGGGGGCGATTTTGGTTCGCCAGCGCGGCACCAAGTTCCATCCCGGATTCAACGTCGGGCGCGGGAGCGACGACACGCTCTTCGCCAAGATCAACGGCGTCGTGACGTTCGAAGGAAAAAGGTCGGACCGCAAGCGCGTGAGCGTGTATCCCGTCTCAGCGTAACTCCTTCTTCCCGTTGTTGGGGCGACGCGCCCCGGTGTCGTCGGCCCGCGGTCCGCGGCTCGACCCCATGTTTATAGATCATCTCTCCATCCAGGTGAAAGCCGGCGACGGCGGAAACGGGTGCGTGAGCTTTCGTCGTGAGGCGTTCGTTCCCCGGGGGGGACCGAACGGCGGCGACGGCGGCGACGGCGGGAGCGTGATCCTGCGCGCGGATCCTCAACTGCGCACGCTCCTGGACTTCCGGTACAAGCGGCACTACACGGCCCAACGCGGGGCACACGGCCGCGGGAAGGACCAGACCGGTAAACGCGGTCCCGACCTGGTGATTCGCGTTCCCGTCGGCACGCTGATCCGGGATGTCACGCACGGCGAGACCTTGGCCGACCTCACGGTGCCCGGGCAGGAGGTCGTCGTCGCCCCGGGCGGACGCGGCGGACGCGGCAACAGTCGCTTTGCCACCCCCACGCGCCAGGCGCCGACGTTTGCGGAGCCCGGGACTCCGGGTGAAGAGCGCACCCTCGCGTTGGAGCTCAAGTTGCTCGCCGATGTCGGCTTCGTGGGGCTGCCCAACGCGGGGAAATCCACGTTGTTGGCCGCGATTTCGTCGGCTCGCCCCAAGGTCGCGTCCTACCCGTTTACCACGCTGGAACCCGCGCTGGGAGTGGTGACCTGGGCGGAGGGACAGAGTTTTGTGGCGGCCGACATTCCGGGACTCATCGAGGGCGCGCACGAGGGGCGGGGATTGGGGTTCCAGTTCCTCCGTCACGTGGAGCGCTCCGCGTTCCTCCTGCATCTGGTCGATGTGTCGGAGGCGGCGGGGCATCATCCGGTCGAGGATCTCGAAGCCGTGCGCCGCGAGTTGGCCCTCACCCATCCCGAACTCGTCGCCAGGCCGTTCGCCGTGGTGGGGACCAAGCTCGACGCCGCAACCGGCGACGAACGCGTGCTGGAGGCCTATTGTCGCGATCGGGGGTGGTCGTATTTGGGGATCTCCGCCGCGACCGGCGAGGGCGTTGCCGCGCTCGTGCGGGCGGTGGGCCGCCGCGTGGCCGATGCCCGGGCGTCGTCTCCGGTTTCGACCGCCGGAGTCGCGGCCTCGAAGGAGCATGGATGAGCGCCGTTGACCGTCGATCCGTTCTGCGGGGCGTACGGCGTGTGGTCGTCAAGGTCGGGAGCAGCGTGCTGGCCTCGCACGCCCGCGGCGTCAATACGCGCCGAATCGGGCTTCTCGCGCGGGAATGCGCGGCGCTGGCGAGCGAGGGATACGAGCTCGCCCTGGTGTCCTCCGGCGCCATCGCATCCGGTCTGGCGCCCTTGGGGTTGCGCGAACGGCCCCGCGGTCTGCCCCTCAAACAGGCGGCGGCCGCGGTGGGACAAAGCCGCCTGATGTGGGCCTACCATCGGGCGTTCGAGGCGCAAGGACGGCGCGTGGCGCAGGTCCTGTTGACCGGCGATGATTTGTCGCGTCGCGCGCGCTTCCTCAATGCCCGCCACACGATGATGACCCTGCTGGAATTGGGCGTCGTCCCGATCATCAACGAGAATGACACCGTGGCCGTGGAGGAAATCAAGTTTGGCGACAACGATACGCTGGCGAGTCTGGTCGTCGGGCTCATCGACGCGCGCCTGCTGGTGATCCTATCCGACGTGGACGGGTTGTACAGCGGCGACCCCCGACGCGATCCCGCGGCGGTGCGACGGGTCAACGTCGACCGCATCACACGCGAGGTGGAACGAGTCGCGGGTGGGTCGAGCCGGAGCGAAGGCACGGGCGGGATGGTGACCAAGCTAAGCGCGGCCAAACGCGCGGCGTCTTGCGGGGCCGCAACCCTGATCATTGACGGGCGCCGAACCGGAGAGCTGAGCCGCGCCCTGCACGGCGAGGACGTGGGCACGATGTTTCTCCCGACTCCCCAAAGTCTGAACAGCCGGCAGCAGTGGATCGCCCACGCGGTGCGGGTCTCCGGCCAGTTGTGGCTCGACCCCGGGGCGGTTCGAGCCGTGGTGGAGGGTCGGAAGAGCCTGTTGCCGTCCGGCGTCACCAAGGTGACCGGCGAATTTTCGGCGGGCGACGCGGTGGCCTGCCTCGACTCCGTGGGGCGGGTGGTGGCGCGAGGGTTGGTCAACTACTCAGCGTCGGACATGGCCAAGATCTGCGGTCTCAAGACCTCCGAGATTGCAAAACAGTTGGGATACAAATATTATGACGAAGTCATCCATCGCGATAATCTCGTGGTCATCGACGAGGCCCACCGAGCCTGACGGAATGCGAACGTGAGCGACCTGGCGACCCACATCACGGAAAAGGCACAGGCCGCCAAACGCGCTGCCGCGTCGCTCGCCGTGCTCCCCGGCGAGGTCAAGAACCGGGCCTTGCGCGCCATGGCCGACGCGCTGGTGGCGAACCAAACAGGGCTCTTAACGGCCAACGCCCTCGACGTCGAGACCGCGCGACGCGAGGGCCGGTCGGCCGCGTTCACCGACCGTCTCACGCTCACCCCGACTCGCATCGAAGACATGGCCAAGGGGTTGCGCGAGGTCTCGGAGCTGCCCGACCCGGTGGGATCGATCGGGTCGCTCGCAGTACGCCCCAACGGGATGCAGGTGGGCCGCATGCGCGTACCGCTTGGCGTGATCGGTATCATCTACGAGTCCCGTCCCAACGTCACAGCCGATTCTGCGGCCTTGTGTCTAAAATCCGGCAACGCGGTGTTGCTGCGCGGAGGGTCGGAGTCGCTGCAGTCCAATCGGGCGATCGCGATGTTGCTGACCGACGCGGCCGCAAAAGCCGGCGTCCCGCAAGGCGCGATCTCGTTGATTGAACGCACCGAACGCGAAGGCGTGCGCGTAATGGCCACCCTCGACCGGTACGTGGATCTGATCATCCCGCGCGGCGGCGAAGGGTTGATTCGGGCCGTCGCCGGCGAGGCGACCGTGCCGGTGATCAAACACGACAAAGGAGTCTGTCATATCTACGTAGACGCTCCGGTGGACTTGACCATGGCCGACGCGGTGTGTCTGAACGCGAAAGTCCAGCGTCCCGGGACGTGCAACGCCATGGAAACGCTCCTCGTGCACGAGGCCCACGCGGGTTCGTGGTTGCCCGCGATGATCAGGCACCTGCAACAAGCCGGCGTGGAGATCCGCGGATGCCCGCGGACGCAAGCCGCGGCTCCCGGTGTCGTGTCGGCCACCGAGGACGACTGGTCCGCGGAGTACCTCGATCTCATACTGGCCGTGAAGGTGGTCCAGGGATTGGACGACGCGATGGCCCACATCGCGCGCTACGGCTCGCAGCACACGGAGGCGATCCTCACCGCGGACTATGCCCGCGCCCAGCGGTTCCTGCGCGAGGTGGACGCGGCCGCCGTGTTGGTCAACGCCTCCACACGCTTGCACGACGGGTACCAGTTCGGCTTGGGCGCTGAAATCGGAATTTCGACCACCCGCATCCACGCCCGCGGAGCCATGGGGCTGGAAGAACTCACCTGCGCGAAGTTCGTCGTGTTCGGTTCCGGCCAGATCCGCACCTAGGACCTGTGGTGGTGAGCGTGGAAGCCCGTGACCATTCATGGACGGGCTAGCCATGCCACCGAGAATCGGGGTATTCGGTGGGACATTCAATCCTATCCACGTCTGCCATCTCCACGTCGCGGCGCGCGTTCGCGAACTGGTCGGATTGGACCGGGTGATCTTCGTGCCCGCGGCCGAGCCGCCGCACAAGAGCGCGGATCTGGCGCCGGCGTTCCACCGGTTGCAGATGACCAAGCTCGCGGTCGCGGGGCGGCCTGGGTTCGAGGTGGATGATCTGGAGCTCAAGCGCTCCGGCCCGTCCTATTCCGCCGATACCATGGAGGAGTTCCGCCGCCGGTATCCGGACGCCGACCTGTACTTTTTGCTGGGGGAAGACATGTTCCGCGACCTCTCGACGTGGCGTGATCCCCACCGCTTGCTCGCGGTCTGTCGCCTGGCGGTGATCGCCCGGTCGGGAGTCCCGTTCGCCGAACTCGCCGGCCTCCCCTGGTTGGGCGACACGCCGCGCAAGGTGCTGGAGCGTCTCGATGCCCAGTCCGGTGAGGTCAGCCTTGATTTGGGACCGCGCGTTCCGGTGTGCCTGGTCAAACCCACGCCGTGTGATATCTCTTCGACGCAGGTCCGACGCGACTTGGCCGCTGGTCGCCTGGAGAAAAAGGTCTTGCCCGACCCAGTGCACTCTTATATACTGAAAAACAGATTATATGGAGTTCGCGACGATCAGAGACCCTTCTCGTGAGCCAGCGTTCGAGGAGCCCGCACGACCCTGACCGATAAAGCCGCTGCGATGTTGGCCGGCACGGTCGCCCGCGACAAGCTGGCGGAGGAGGTGCTGGTGCTGGACGTGGCCGCGCTCACCACGGTGGCGAGTTACCTGGTGATTGGTTCGGGCGACTCCGTGCGTCAGGTGAAAGCGATCGCCGAAGCCGTGGACGAGGCGCTCGCGGCCGAGGGCGTGCGGTTGCTGCACAGCGAGGGGGTCGAACACGGTCGCTGGGTGCTCCTCGACTACGGCGACGTCGTTGTCCACGTGTTCCACCGTGAGGCGCGCGAGTTTTATCGCATTGAGCGCCTGTGGGCGGATGCCCCCGAGGTCGATCTGCCGCCCGTTCGCGCAGAAGGCCGCCAGGGGCGAGCCCCTTGGCATCACGACCGAGAACGGAAGGTTCCTCCCGCCGAGCACGCGTAAGAGACCACTGTGCGCTTCTTCGTGACGATCGTCATCCTGCTCTTGGGGGCGTTGGCTTATCTCACGCACCTAAACCCCACTCCCGTCACCTTTCGACTGACCCAAACCCGCCAGGCCGAGATCGGGCTGGCGGTGCTCATGTTGGGGGCCACGGCGTTCGGCGGCGTGCTCGTGTTGTCGGCGCTCGGTATGCGCGAGGTGCGTCGCTGGTGGGCCAATTGGCGGCTGGGTCGCCAGCGGCAGGCGGCGGGCAAGGCGCAGGAGCAACTCGCGATCGCGCACCGGGCGTTGTTCTCCGGCCGGATCAAGGAAGCCTCCTCCCATCTGAGCCGGTTGCTGGACATCAATCCGCACCACGTGCCGGCGCTCCTGGCTCTCGGTACCATCAAGCAGCAACACGGAGAGTTGGCGGATGCGATCCGCCTGCATCGACGCGCGCGAGCCGCGGACGACCAGAACCTGGAAGTAGCGCTCGCGTTGGGCCATGATCTCGAGCTGGCGGAACGGAGAGACGAAGCGGTGCAACTCTACCGTGATCTGCTCAAGTCGGACGAGACCAATCCGAAGGTCCTGGCGCGTTTGCGCGACCTCTACGTCCGCGCCGAGCGGTGGGAAGACGCGCACGGCCTGCAGGAACGGATCTTCAAGACGGCTCGTGTGCCGGCCGACGTCGAGGCCGCCAAGCGGATGTTCTGCGGGATCAAATACGAGTTGGGGCGAATGTGGATGGCGAAGGGCGACCGGGACCGCGCCCGGCGCGCATTTCGCGGCGTGGTCAAGCTGGACAAACGATTCGTCCCGGCATACGTGGGGTGGGGCGAGTTGATCCTGCAGGAAGGACGGCCGCACGACGCCGCATCGCTGTACGAGAAAGCCTACGCCGTGGTCAATGAGATGGTCCTCCTGCACCGCCTGGAGGACCTCTACATCGATATCGGTGAGCCAGAACAGATTCTTCGTCTCTATCACGAGGCGGTTCGCAAAGATCCCGATAACCATGCGCTGCGGTTCTACCTCGGAAAGGCCTACTACCGGCTCGAGATGCTCGACGAAGCCCAGGAAGTCCTCGCGGAAATCGACGCGAGCGACGAACACTTTCCCGATCTGCACCGGCTGCTCGGTAACCTGGCGCAACGCCAAGGGAACGAAGCGCTGGCGGTCGAAGAGTTCAAACGCGCGCTGGGGCTGAAGAAACGCGTGATCGTGCCGTATTACTGCCCGGCCTGCGACTACCACTCCACCCGATACTCGGGCCGGTGCCCGCGCTGCCAGGCGTGGAACACGTTCTCCGCATCGCCGATCGTGGTCAAGCAACACACCGAAGGCGCCATCATCCGCGTGCCATGGTAAGGCCGAGCGATCAGAAACGGCCCCGCCCGATGGTGCTCATCGTGCTGGACGGATGGGGGATTCGGCGGGAGCGCGAGGGGAACGCCATCGCCTTGGCCGGCGCGCCCTTCTATCACGGTCTGTTGCGCGATTATGCCTCGCTCGAACTGACGGCGTCCGGCGAATCCGTCGGTCTTCCCGACGAGCAGATGGGCAATTCCGAGGTCGGCCACCTCAATCTCGGAGCCGGCCGAGTCGTCTACCAGGAGTTGACTCGAATCAACCGCAGCGTGTCCGACGGGTCGTTCGCCTCCAACCCCGTGTTGTGCCGGGCCGTGGACGCGGCAACAGCTCCCGGCGCCACACTTCACCTGCTGGGTCTGCTGTCGGACGGGGGCGTCCATAGTCATATCGAACATGTGTTCGCCTTGCTGGCCATGGCCAAACGCCGCGGTGCGCGTCGCGTGGCCGTGCACGCGTTTCTTGACGGTCGCGACACGCCGCCGCAAAGCGGGGTGAACTACCTCAGGACGTTGGAGGCGCGGCTCGCGACGGAGGGCATCGGGCGCCTGGCGACCGTGTCGGGCCGTTACTATGCCATGGACCGCGATAAACGGTGGGATCGCGTGCAGAAGGCGTATGACGCCATCGTGGCCGGACAAGGAGTCGAGGCCAAGGAAGCGGTGGGCGCGGTGGAGGAGAGCTACCGTCAGGGTGTGACGGACGAATTCGTCGTCCCCATCGTGCTGACGGCCAACGGACAGCCAACTCCTATCCGCGACGGGGACAGCGCGATCTTTTTCAATTTCCGGGCTGACCGCGCGCGGCAATTGACCGCCGCGCTGATCGACGACGGCTTCGACGGATTTCCGCGCAGCCGCCGCGTGCGGTTCGCGGAATTCGTGGGGCTGACCAGGTACGACGACCGACTCGCCGTCTCCGCGGCGTACGAGCCGGTGCGCTTGACGCGGATATTGGCGGATGTCCTCAGCGACCGGGGGCTGAGGCAACTGCGGATTGCGGAGACCGAAAAATACGCCCACGTCACCTATTTCTTCAACGGCGGGGTGGAAACGGTCTACCCGGGGGAGGACCGAATCCTCATTCCCTCGCCCCGCGACGTGGCCACGTATGACCAACGGCCCGCCATGTCGGCCGTCGAAGTCACCGACACGGTCGTCGCCAAGGTGGCGTCGGGGGCGTACGATTTCATGCTCATCAACTACGCCAACCCGGATATGGTCGGGCACACCGGCGACCTGGCCGCGGCGATCGAGGCGGTTCGGGTGATCGACGCGTGCCTGGAACGGGTCGTCGCCGCGGTGTTGGCGCAGGGCGGGGCGGTGTTGCTCACGGCGGATCACGGCAACTTGGAGCAAATGTTCGACGACACGGGGGGACCGCACACCGCGCACACCACCAACCCCGTGCCCTGCATTTTGATCGATGCGCGCCTGCGTCTGGATGCGGCTGATCGGCCGGCGGTCCGTGCCCGCGGAGTGTTTGCGGACGTGGCGCCCACGCTGCTGGCGTTGATGGGTATTCCCCAGCCCCCGGAGATGACGGGCCGGTCGCTCGTAGCTGTTCCCAGCGCGTAGCGCGGGCACGCGTCGCGTCAACCTCCCCAAGGTCGTATGATTCCAATACGGGATGACAACCCCACCACGATCACGCCGGTCGTCACGGTCGGGCTGATCGTGGTCAATGTCCTGGTCTTCATCTATCAACTGTCGCTCGGGCCCCAGGGTCAGGCGTTCGTATACGTCTTCGGCGCGGTGCCCGGAGCGTTGTTCGGGGGCGAGTCGTTGTCACCGGTTCCCCCGATGCTCACCCTTGTGACGTCGATGTTTCTTCACGGAGGCGTGATGCACATCGGGGGCAACATGCTGTATCTGTGGATCTTCGGCAACAACATCGAGGATGTGATGGGCCACGGCCGGTTCATCCTGTTCTACCTGCTGTGCGGGGTGGCCGCGGCCTATGCGCACGCCATCACGGCGCCCGACTCGCTGGTTCCCATGATCGGCGCGAGCGGCGCGATTTCGGGCGTGCTCGGCGCCTACCTTCTCTTATTCCCCCGCGCGCGGGTGTTGACGCTGATTCCGTTCGGGATCGTGATGCACATGGAGTACATCCCGGCGGCGTGGCTGCTGGGGCTGTGGATCCTCCTGCAGTTTTTCAACGGTACCTTGAGTCTTGGTGGCGGAGGCGGCGGGGTGGCTTGGTTTGCGCATGTGGGGGGATTTCTGGCGGGCATGGCGTTGATCCACGCGTTTGTGCGCCGTCGTCCAGGGCGGGACCGGGTGCCGGGGCGGCGGTTTTCTTGACAAATTTGCCAATGTTCTCGGATAATTTTGCGGCTGATGGAGAATCAGCGGTGCAGCGTGTCGATTTCGGGATGAGTCGATGCCCCGGAACGGTCCCTCTTAGGGGGTTTACTCGTGATGGCATGGTGGCATAAGCGGCTCTTACTGGTGCTCCACGTGGCGTTCCTCACCACCGGAGCCTACTTCCTCGCCGACACGGTCAATCTGGTCATCGCGCGAGGTCTGGAGGCCTCGATTCGCCCCAACCAAGGCCCGCCGAATCCGGTCGCGAACCGTACCCCGGCCGTTGATCGGACGGCCTACCAACGGATTCTCCTGGGCGATCTGTTTCACCCCACCGAGCGTGGCCAAGAGATTGTTCAGCCGGAGTTCGCAACCTCACCGACTCTTACGCCTCTTGATTTGCCCCTGATCCTCATCGGGACCGTCGACGGCCAAGGCACGGCCTCGTTTGCGATCCTGGAGGATCGCGGCACGCGCGAGCAACAAGTCTACCGCCTGAAAGACGTGGTCAGGGACGGCGCCATCTTGGCGAAGGTCGAACGCAACCAAGTGGTGTTGCAGCTCGGCACCCGAGAGCAGGTGTTGACGATCTACAGCGACGGGACCCAAGACGTGGCCCCACCAGGTCCCGGTGTGACGTCGCGCGCCGCTGACGCGCCGCCTTCGGGTGCGGGGATCCGCCAAGTGCAGCCCAACCGGTGGGTGCTGGACAAACAGGAGGTCACGGCGGCTTTGGGCAACCTCTCCCAACTGCTGACCAAGGCCCGCGTCGTTCCGAACTTCACCGACGGCAAGCCGGATGGGTTCAAGATTTTCTCGATCGCTCCCGACAGCTTGTACGCGAAGATCGGCCTTCAGAACGGGGACGTTCTGCAGCAGATCAACGGCGTGGAGGTCAAAGACCCGGAGAACTTCATGCGGGTCTTCCAACAGCTCAGGGACGAAACCCAGATCGCGCTGGACTTCGTCCGGAACAGCCGGCGCGAGAGCTATACGTATGAAATCCGCTGAGCCCACGACCCCACGAAACGGAGCCGAGGGCCGCCGCGCGGTACGACGCATCGGCCGGCGGTCTTCCCGCGAACGGGTGTCTGGGCCTGCGGCATGACGAAGCGGAGCGTTCTTCGGCGCTCATTCCTACCTGTTCGATGGGTGGTCCTCGCGGCCGCGATGTTGGTCGCGCCCGCGGGGCTGGCTCAAGCCGCGGAGCCAGCGCCCTCCGCCGCGGCCAAGCCCGTCCGCGCTAGTGAGGCCAAGATCTCGCTCGACTTCAAGGATGTGGACCTACCCGTCCTGGTCAAGTTTTTCGCCGAGCTGACCCAGAAGAATTTCGTGATCGACGAGAAGGTCAAGGGTAAGGTCACGATCTTCTCCCCCTCTCAACTGTCGGTGGACGACGCGTACCGCGTGTTCCTTTCGGTGTTGGAGCTCAAAGGGTTCGCGGCGGTGCCGGCCGGGAAAGTGACGCAGATCCTGCCCGTCACCGAGGTGCCGCCTGATCGGGTGATTGAAGTCTATCCGTTGGCCAATGCGAACGCCGAAGATCTGGTCAAGGTGCTCACGGTGGTGGTCACGCGCCCGGCGCAGGCGGGAGCGGCCCGTCGCGGAACCCAACAGGCCGGGGATTTCGAAGGCGCGGTCCAAATCCTTGCCGACAAGCCGACCAACTCGTTGATCATCACCGCTACGGCGCGCGACCTCGAGTTGGTAAAGGACGTTGTCCGCAAACTGGACACCGCACGGCGCCAGGTGTACGTGGAGACCGTGATCATGGAGGTCACCGTCGATCGCCTCAAGCAGTTCGGCGACGACATTACCGCCTTGTTCGGCGTCCAGACGCCGTCGCAAAACCTCACCGCGGTGGGCGGGCTCAACGCCGAGCCTCCGACCTTTGCACAATTCGCGACGTTGACCAGTACCCCAATCGACTTCAGCGACCTCAGCGCGTTCAACGTCCGGGCCGTGCTCACGGCCCTGCAACGAAGCGACGGTGTCAATATCCTGTCCACGCCGCAGATCCTCACCAGCGACAACCAGAAGGCGGAGATCGTGGTGGGCGAGAATCGTCCGTTTCCCACCGGCCAGAGCCAGACCACCGGGGGGAACACCATCACCACGATCGAGCGCCGAGACGTCGGCATCACGCTTCGCCTCACGCCCCAGATTCTCGAGAGCAGTTTGGTCAAACTCGACGTATTCCAGGAGATCTCCGCGGTGTCGGGTGAGTCGCAGGCGGCTGGATCGATCCCGCTGGGCGTGGTCACCAACAAACGGTCGGCCACCACGTCGGTGCTGGTCCAGGACGGACAGACCGCCGTGATCGGCGGCCTCATCCGCGACAACGTCGTGACGGGTCAGCGAAAGATCCCGTTGCTGGGGGATATTCCGATCTTGGGGTGGCTGTTCAAGTTCGAGAGCAAGCGCACGGAAAAAACCAACCTGCTGATCTTTCTTACGCCCACAATCGTGAAGGGCCCCAAGGAAATGGCCGAGATTCGGGCGGCGAAGAGCGAGGCCATGGGCCAGTACATGGAGACCCTCGACGTCCCCAAGAACGAGATGCAGCGCACCTTGCTGAACGGCGCAAACCCTCCGCAGCCGAAACCCTAGCGCGTCGATGGCAGCACGATGGCGACAAAAGCGGCCGAGATTATGACGCCGGGTGGTGTGTCCCGTGTCGCGCAGGGCACGCGGCCGTCGGGGAACACCGCCGCTCCCCGGCTGGGCGAGATCCTGGTGAGCAAATTCGGCGTCACGCAGGCCCAGGTGGACGAGGCGCTTTCCGTGCAACGGGACAAGGGCGGGCGGCTGGGAGAAATTCTCGTTCGCATGGGGCACGTGAAAGAAGAAGCGGTGCTCGAAGCCCTGGCCGAGCAGCTCCGCATGCCGTACCTGCGTCACATCTCCACGGGCGACATCGACCGCGCGTTGCTGGCCAAGGTTCCGATCGCGTTCGCCAAACGGTACGAGCTCCTGCCGCTGCGTGAGGTCGACGGCGCGGTGCAGGTGGCTACGTCGCAACCGTTGGCCACGGCGCCGCTCGACGACGTCCGTCTCCTGCTGGCGAAACCGGTCGCGCCGGTCATCGTGTCGTCCCGAGCAATTGTCTCGTGTATCAACCAGGCCTACGAGCGCGGCGGGGACTCGGCGGAACAGGTGATCGAAGGTCTCGGCGCCGAGTCACTCGATTCCCTGGCCACCGCGCTGGAAGAGGAGCCGCGCGATCTCCTCGAGGCGGCGGACGAAGCGCCCATCATCAAGCTGGTGAATTCGCTGCTGTTCGAGGCCGCGACCAAACGAGCGAGCGACATCCACATCGAACCCTTTGAGCGCGACCTCCTCATCCGATATCGCATCGACGGGGTGTTGTACAACGTCTTGACGCCGCCCAAGCGGCTGCAGGCGAGCATCATCTCCCGGATCAAGATCATGGGGGGGCTCAATATCGCCGAGAAACGCCTGCCCCAAGACGGCCGGATCAGCATCAAGATCGCCGGGCGGGACATCGATATCCGCGTGTCCGCGATTCCGACCGCGCATGGCGAACGGCTTGTGCTTCGGCTGCTGGACAAGGGCAACCTGTTGCTGCAGCTCTCCGAGATCGGGCTTGACGACGACGAGCGACTCACGACCCTGAACCAACTCATTCGCCTCAGTCACGGGATCGTGCTGGTCACCGGGCCGACCGGAAGCGGCAAAACCACTACGCTCTACGCCGCCCTCAACACCATCAACGCGCCCGAAAAGAACATCATCACCATCGAAGACCCGATCGAATACCAACTGCGCGGCGTGGGTCAGATGCAGGTCAACCCCAAGATCAATCTGACGTTTGCGGCGGGCCTGCGGTCGATCCTGCGTCAGGACCCGGACGTCATCATGGTCGGCGAGATCCGCGACGGCGAAACCGCGGAAATCGCCATCCACGCGTCGTTGACCGGACACCTCGTCTTCTCCACCCTGCACACCAACGACGCGGCGGGAGCCATCACCAGACTGCTGGACATGGGAATCGAGCCGTTTCTGGTCGCGTCATCGCTCGTCGCGATCGTGGCCCAGCGCCTGGTGCGCATCTTGTGTCCCGCGTGCCGTCAGCCGTACCAGCCCGCGGCCGAAGAGCTCGTCAAGCTCGGCATCCGCGCCGACCGCGCGAAGGGTGCCACCGCGTTCCGGGTCGGGGGATGCGCCGCCTGTCTCTCCACCGGGTACCGCGGACGGACCGGAATCTACGAGCTCCTGGTGTTGGACGACGAGTCGCGGGCGCTGGTCCTCGCAAAAGCCGACGCGAACACCATCAAGGCCCGCGCGATCGCGCACGGCATGAGAACCCTCCGCGAGGATGGCGCCAGAAAAGTCCTGTCAGGGATCACCACCACGGAAGAGGTGCTCCGCGTGACCTCGGAGGACGTGAGGTGACGGCGGGGGCGGGACATCCGCTGCCGGCTGGTCGTGACGATTCGCCCTGACCCGCTCTCCGACCCATGCCCGTCTTTGAATACACGGCGTTGACGCCCGAGGGCCGCACGGTGTCCGGCGTCATCGACGCGGACAGCCCCAAAGACGCCAGGCAGAAACTCAAACGCTCGGGCGTGTTCCCCGTTGACGTGGCAATCACCGCGACGCGGCCCGCGGCCGGCCGGCCGCTCTGGGGCGAGCGCGTGGCGGCCACCGAGGTGGCGGTGCTCACGCGCCAACTCGCCACCCTGCTTGCGGCGGGTTTGCCGTTGGTGGATTCGCTCACCGCGCTCGGCGAGCAGGTGGAGCGGACCGCGGTGAAACGCGTGGTGGCCTCCGTGCGGGAGCGGATCCGCGAGGGCGGTTCGTTCGCGGAAGCGCTGGCCGTCCACCCCACGGTGTTCTCCTCCCTTTACGTCAACATGGTTCGGGTGGGGGAGGCCAGCGGAACGCTCGATCGCGTGCTGCAGAGCCTCGCGGAGTTCCTGGAACGCCAAGCCAAAGTGCGGAACGCGGTCGTGGGCGCGTTGACCTACCCGGTGCTCATGCTCGCCGTCAGCCTCGCCATCCTGGTGTTCCTGATCGCGTTCGTGGTCCCCAAGGTGACCGCGGTCTTCGCGGATCTCCAGCAGGCGTTGCCGTGGCCGACGAGGCTTCTGATCTTCGCCAGCGACGCGGTGCGCGCGGGGTGGTGGGTGTTCGCCATCGTCGCGGTCGCGGGCGGCGTCTGGTTCTCCCGTTATGCGCGCACCGCGCACGGTCGCCGCCGTCTCGACGCGCTGGCGTTGCGGGTGCCGATCGTAGGCCGCCTCACCCGGCTGATCGCGCTGTCGCGGTTTTCGTCCACGCTCAGCACCTTGCTGGCCGGGGGCGTGGCCCTGCTGACGGCGCTCGAGATCGTCCGGCACGTGGTCCGCAACGAGATCATCGCCGCGGCCATCGACGCGGCGCGTGAACGGATCCGTCAAGGGCAGAGCATCGCCGAACCGTTGCGCACGAGCGGGGTCTTCCCCCCCCTGGTGACGCACATGATCGCCGTCGGGGAACTGAGCGGGGAGCTGGAGTCGATGCTCAAGAAGGTGTCCGAGGCGTACGATCACGAGGTGGAAACCACCCTCGGCTCGATCACGGCGATGTTGTCTCCGGTGATGATTTTGGTGATGGGCGGTGTGATCCTGTTCATCGTCCTGGCGATCCTGTTGCCGATTTTCGAGATGAGCCAGATTGTGAGGTGATGCCGTGATTGGTCTATCGTCGTGGGTGAGAAGCATGATCCGTAGGGCCAAGCTGGTTGCGTCGCCGGTTGGCTTGCTGCACGATCCGCAAAGAAAGGGGCGATTTCCAGGGGTCCCCTTGGCGCACTCCGGGTTTACCTTGATCGAAGTCATGGTGGTGGTCACGATTCTGGCTATCCTGGCCATCCTGGTGGTGCCCAAGATCGTGGGGCGAACCGACGACGCGCGGCGGACCGCGGCTATTGTGGAGATCAAAAACCTCGAAGAAGCCCTGCATCTCTACAAACTCGACAACGCCTTCTATCCCACAACGGAGCAGGGACTGGAGGCCCTCGTGACGAAACCCACGTCGAGTCCGATTCCGGAGCGATGGCGCACCGGAGGCTACGTGGCGAAGGTGCCCAAAGATCCGTGGAACAATGACTACGTCTACCTGTCGCCCGGAACGCACGGCGATTTCGATTTGTTGTCGTACGGCGGGGACGGGGAGCGCGGCGGGGAGGACAAGGACGCGGATCTGGAGAATTGGGATCTGAAGTGACACCGAGTGATGGGTTGATATGACAAAGGCGGGATGGGGGGATTTCCGAAAGGGATCCCCTCGTCACGTGGAGGTCGGCTTGCTTCGCGATCCGTATCGAAGGAAGCGATTACATGCTGCGCCCTTGGCGCAGGGCGGGTTGCTGCGCGATCCGGGAAGAAGGGGAGGATTTACAGTTGCGCCCTTGGCGCAAAGCGGATTGCTGCGCCACCCGTGTGGATTGGGACGATTGACATCTGCGCCCTTGGCGCAGGGCGGGTTTACTCTGATTGAAATTTCGATCGTGGTGTTTATTCTTGCACTCGTGGCGTTGCTGGTGACTCCAAAACTGCACCGGTTCGCGGGAGGGGACGCCCGATCAGCGTCGCGCGAGTTGGCCGGATTTGTCGCTGCGCTCGAACAGGAGGCGGTGGCGTCGCACACCATCCATCGACTCTATTACGACCTGGAGGCAGACGAGTACTGGGTCACGACACTGGTGCCGGTGGGCGGCGTGCTGGAAGAAGGTGCTCCGGTGGGCACGAAACGCCGGCTTCCTTCCGATGTTCAGTTCGAAGACGTGGCCACAGCGCACCAGGGATTGGTCACCTCGGGGACGGCGTTCACCCAGTTCTTTCCTTCGGGCGCGGTGACGCGAACCACCATCCATCTTCGCGATGAGGATGACGCGAAGTACAGTCTGTCGGTCAATCCGATCACGGGCCGAGTCGTGGTCACGGACGGATACGTGGACACGGTGGGGGCGTCGTGAGCACGCGGGGCGGCTTGCTGCGCGATCCGAGTGGAATGGGACGATTTAGATTTGTGCCCTCGGCACAAGGCGGATTGCTGCGCCAACCGCGAGGAACGGGACGATGTACATCTGCGCCTTCGGCGCAGTGCGGATTTACTCTGTTGGAAATCATGGTGGCGCTGGCCATCATTGGGGTGGCGTTCGTGGCCCTGCTCGGGCTGCGGAACCGAGACATCGTGCTGCACGAACGTGGGCGCGCGATGATTCAAGCCACCGCGCTCGCGCAGCAGCGGATGGGCGAGGTGCTGGTCGGCACCTATCCCGATGTGGGAACCAGTGAAGGACAATTCGAAGACGAACAATCGCGGTTTGCCTGGCGCCAAGAGGTGCAACAGACGCCGTTCGAGTTCGTGCGGGAGGTCCGCGTGACCGTGACGTGGGATCCGCCCCACAACGAACGAGTCGACTTGGTGAGTTACGTCTTCCAACGCTCCGCCCAACCGTAACGCTGTGCGTGAACACACATTGCTGCGCGATCCGAGAGACGTGAGCGCCTTTACCTTGATCGAGGTGGTGGTGGCGATCGCTCTGCTGGCGGTGGTGATGACCATCGTGTACAGCGCGTTTTCTCGGAGCATCGACGTGACGCGCGAAACGGCCCAAGTGACCGAGCGGGTGCGACAGGTCCAAGTGATCACCGAGCGGCTGGTCGATGAACTCTCGGCGGCCCACTGGTCCAACAGACCAATGGTACCGGCGTCGGCCGACACGGAGGGGCGCGGGAGTTTTGTCGGGACGAGGGACACGACGCTGGACTCCGACGTCCGGCTCGATCGGTTGGTGTGGACGACGTTTGCGCATCGCCGCTACGTGGCGGACCGTCCCGAGGCGGATGTCGCGGAGGTCGCCTACCGGGTGGCGGTCGAGTCTGATTCGTCGGAAGGGGGGCGGTTGGTGCGCGACGAGCGGATCAATGTGTTTTCCGAAGCGGAGTGGGCCACGCAAAGCGACGACCTGGCGGTTGGTGTGTCGGAGTTTCGCCTCCGATATCTGACCAAGGGCGAATGGGTGGATGAGTGGGACGCTGACCAGCGCCTCCGCCTTCCGGACGCCGTGGAGGTGACGGTCGCGCTCGCCGGCAAGGGCAACGCCCCGCCGGAGCGAATGCGGACGATCGTCCCGCTGCCGCTCGCCACCCGGTGAGCCGTTACATATGTCGGGTCAAGCCGTGGTGACTGCGGGTCGTGTCGGCTCACGCGTGTCTTGGCGAGCCGCCATGGGTTACGCGCTGTATGCGTTGCTCGCCTTTGCCGTGTTTCTGGTCTGGTTTTTCCCGGTCGAGGGGCTCCAGACCAAACTGCTGGCTGAAGTGGAACGCCGCGTTCAGGCGACCGTCACGGTGCAGAACCGTGACTGGCTCTTCCCGCTGGGCGTGGCGTGGCAGGGAGTGCGGATCGTGCCGGTCGGCCACCCCGACCGCGCGGTGGTGCTCGACGCGATTCGAGTGGACCTGGCGGTTCTGCCACTGTTGCGTCGGCGGATCGAAGCCGATCTGACGTGGGAGGCCTACGGCGGCAAGGCGCGGGGGAGCTGGTCGCTGCGGCGTGAAGGCGACGATACGCGCCTCTCGCTCGATCAATTCGGGCAGGGGTTCGAGGTGGGGCAGCTGCCGGGCCTGCCCGAGGGCTCGTGGCAGGGCGTTCTGCAGGTCGACCTCAACGGCCGCTGGCTCAATGAGGCATGGTGGTTGGGGGAGGGGACCGGGTCGGTCGAGGTCTCGCGATTGAAGGTCGACGGTCTGACCGTCGGGGGATTCCCCGTGAACGGAATCGAGTTCGACTCGGTGACGGGGCACGTGTCGCTCAACGGCGGCACGATCACGCTGCAACGGCTGGCCGCTCACGGCCCGCTGGGCAAGGTCTCGGGCGATGGCACGGTGCTGGTGCGCGCCCCGTGGACGGAGAGCGTCATCAACCTTACGCTGCGACTCGAACCGACGGCCGACGCGAAGGCGCGCGTCCCGATGCTCGCGCTGTCCGGTGGGGGCGCGGTGACCGTGCGGGTGAGCGGGCGTCTCGCCAGACCCGGCGTCAGCGTCAACGGCGCACCGGTGGTGTAGCGATGCGAGGCATCGGATTCGATCTCGGTCCCAACGCGGTGACGGCGGCGGTGGTGAACGCGGGGCTCAAGAGCGTCAAACTGGAGTCCGTGCGGGTCTCCGCTGCGCCCGAGACGGGAGAGGCCCGCGCCCGTGCATTGCGGGCCCTTAAACAGGCGACGCTGCCGGCGGCCATCGCAGTGCCGGTGCATCAAGTATCCACCCGCCTCGTGACGGTGCCGTTCACCCTGCAAGCGAAGTGGGACGCGGTGCTGCCGTCCGAGTTGGAGGGCCAGATTCCGTTCGAACTGGACGAGGTCGTCGTCGATGGGGCGGCGGTGGACCGCGACGGGAACCGCACACGCGTGCTGGCCGCCGCCGCGCCCAAAACCACGGTGAAAGCCCGACTCGATGACGCCGCCCGGGGTGGAATCGATCCCCGCGTCGTCACCATCGATGCCGAGGCGCTCGCAGCGGCCGCGTCCGCGTGGTTGCCGGCGTCGCCGGATCTGGCGCTGGTTCACCTGGATGATCGCGCGGTCACGCTCACGTTGCTCGCCGACGGTCGGGTGCGCGCCACGCGCGCGGTACTCTGGGACGGCGGTGCGGCGCGCGACGCGGTCGCCCGCGGGTGCGGGCTGCCGGCGGCGGAGATCGAGGAAATTGCCGCGGGCGAACGACGGACAGAAGTCGACGGAGGAGAGCTGGCCGAGGCCTTGGGACGCGCGCTCAAACCGGCGCTCGACGAGGCCGTTCGCACCTTGCGCGCCGATCGGCTCGAATCGGACCGTGCCGTCGCATCCGTTTCGGTGAGCGGGCGATGGTCCGCGGTCGGAGAGGTCGGCGAAACCGTGGCCCGGTCGCTCGGCCTGGCGTGCGTCCGGTGGCCGTCCGTGTCCGTGGGCGGCGTCGAACGGCCCCTCGGACCGGCCGCGCTCGCCGCCGGCCTCGCGTTGATCGCGGCCCGCGGCGGGGTCCATCTCAACCTCCGTCGCGGGGAGTTCGTCTACGGGCGCGAGCGGGCCGGGCTTCGGAGGCGGTTGGTGGCGCTCGGCGCGCTCGCCGTGTTCGCACTGGCGGCGGCGGGCGTCGATTGGGGGGTCCGCTTGACCCTCAAGGAGCGCCGATGGGCCGAAGTCGACGGTCGCGTCCGCGCGGCGTTCCAGCAAGTGTTGCCCGAAGCAACGATCGTGAGCGAACCCGAACAGCTCCAAGCGGCGATCGACACGTTGACCAAACAACGGGCGTTTCTGGGGGGCAGGCTGGGCGTGTTGGACGTCCTATTGGCGTTCACCGACGCCATGCCGCCGGAGAGCGGCGTCGCGGTGTTGGACCTGTCGATCGACCAGGACAAGGTTCGGATGGAGGCCGAGACGCTTTCGTTCGACTGGGTGAACAAGATCGAAAGCGCGATTACCAAACTGCCGAACGTGCAAACCGTGGCGGTGAGCGACGCCAAGACCACGGCGGATCAATCCAAGGTCCGCTTCATCATGAACGTCACGCTGGCGGAGGGCGTGTGAAGGCCGCGCTGTCCGCGTGGTGGCGAGAGCGGACGGACCGCGAGCGCGTGGTGCTCGGAGCCGGCGCGGTGATCGCGTTGGGCCTTGCGGGGTTCGCGTTCGTGGCGGACCCGTTGATGGAACGCAGCGCGCGGTTGGACCGCCGAATCGTCCAACGCCAAGACGACCTCGCACGGGTGGAAAAGCTGGGCGCCGAGTACCGCGCCGTCGCCGACCAGATGGCGGGCCTCGATCGGCGCGTGGCTGCTCCCGGCAGCTTTGCCCTCTTGTCGTTTCTCGAAGAAACCGCCTCGGTGCAGCAAATGCGCAACCGCCTGACCTCGATCCGGCCCCAGCCCGCCCAGACACTCCCACCGTACCGGGAGGTCGTCGCAGAGGTGAAACTCGAGTCCATCACCTTGGCCCAGGTCGTGGCCTACCTGGACGCGCTGGATCGAGCCCCGCAGCGTGTGCGGGTCAAGCTGCTGCGTCTCAAGACGCGTTACGCAGACCCCAAACTCCTGGACGGATCGCTCCTGGTTTCCACGTATGAGCGGATCTCCTGACCGCGTGGCACACGGTCAGCGCGGGATGGCGCTGGTGCTCACCCTGCTCGTGGTGGTCCTGCTGGTGACCGCGGTGCTGGAGTTCGATCGGTCCACGCGGACCACGCTCAAGGCCGCCGGGAACTTCCGCGACGGGATGAAAGCCTTTCATCTGGCCACCTCCGGTGTGGCAGCTGCTCAAGCCGTGCTGAAAGACGACCTGACCAAAACTGGCGGCAAAGACGATCTCACCGAGTTGTGGGCCATTCCGTTTCCTCCCTATCCGGTCGGCGACGGGACCGTGGCGGTCGCGATTCAAGACGAGGGTGGAAAGATCAACCTCAACGCGCTAGTCACCAAAGACGGTAACCGCTTTACCGAACCGGCGTGGCAGGTCGAGCGTCTTAGGAAGCTCTTTCGCCTCAAGGATCTGGACCCCAGCATGGTGGACGCGATCGTGGACTGGCTGGACCGCGACGAGATTCCAGAGCCCAACGGGGCTGAAACCTCGTACTACGAGGGCCTTGAACGCCCGTATCGATGCCGGAACGGCCCGATGGAGACGCTGGCCGAGCTGCATCTGGTGAAGGGTATTACGGATGAGGTGTACCGAACTATTTCCCCGTACCTGACGGTCTATTGGAACGGTCCGCCGGGCGGAGAATCACGGATCAACGTCAACACCGCGGACCCCCTTGTGCTCGAGTCGCTGGCCGTGCGCGAAGGGCCCGGTATCCAGTTTCCCTTGGACGCGGCGCAGGTCGAGCAGATCGTAGCCACGCGTCCGTTCGCCAACGTCACGCAGTTGCAGAAGGTCCCAGGCCTCACGCCGGCCGTGTACAGCGCGATCCAGCCGCAACTGGAGGTCGGGAGCCGGTTCTTCTCGATCTACGCGGAAGGGGAGGCCAACGGCGTGAAAAAAGGGGTGATCGCCGTGGCCGAACGCGTGGGCGAACCGGCGTTGCGCTACTGGCGGTTGGCCGACTGAACCCCCTGAGCCAGTCGCCGCCTCACGCGGGCTTACGCGCCACCACAACGCGAATCGCCATGGGGAGGGCGATTCCCCCGTCGCGCCGGTAGCTGTCGGCCGCGCGTTTGATTCCCTCCTGGGCCGCTCCCCGTTGTGCGGCGTCCAATTTCGTCAGCAGATTCTGGATGGGCGCGGCGATGTCGAGCAGGCTGTCCAGGTACTCCTGGGCGGACGCGAACGGAGATTCACCGATCATCTCATCGTCCGCCAAGCCGGCAAGGCCCGCGCGTTCCATCATCCCCAGCAGATCTCCCGGTTTGGCGAGCCGGAAGATCCCGGGCTGGTCTGGAGCGGGCGTGGGAACTTCTGTGAGCGTCTTGATGACGTCTATGGGCGCGCGGAGGTAGGGATTCTTGTCTGGCGCGGACCACACCGCGGCCGCCACATAGCCTCCGGGCTTGACCACGCGGGCGATCTCCGCGACCGCCCTCGCAACATCCGGTAGAAACATCAGACAGAAACGCGTGATCACGGCATCGAACGAGGCCGGCTCGAACGGCAGCGTGGTAACGTCGGCGGGGCGGAACGAGAGATTCGCGAGCCCCAGCCCAGCGGCCTTGCGGCGCGCCACGTCCAGCATCTCCTCGGCGAGGTCCAGTCCGACCACTTCTCCGCCGTTGCCGACAGCCTGTGCGGCGAGCACGGCGGGATAGCCGGTACCACTGCCCAGGTCCAGGACGCGATGACCGGGGCGGAGCCTCGCATCCCCCACCAGCCGATAGTTAACGAACGCGAGGTTGTCATCGAGCACCCGGTCCCATTTCTCCCAACCGGGTGCGACGCGGTTCCAGTCAGTGCGTTGGGTATCGATGTACTGTTGGGTGTCGCCGGTGCTCATAGTGTTCTCCCCGAAGTGACGCGTGAAAAGTCGTGTGGCGCATGCCGCGACGGCGCCTGCGCCTATTTCATCACGACGTACCAGTTGTTTTGGATGTCGTGCGCCAAGCGGTGCGTGGTGATGGAGCGAAAACCGGCCCGCTGAAGGTACTCCCGCGTGGTCTCTTCGCCCCACATCGCGCCCAACCCCTCACCGCCTTGCGCGAGGGAGACGGTCATGCAGTGCATGCAGGAGATCGTGTACAGGAACGGGCCGATGGGATGCTCGATGTCCTTGTGAACGTGGCTCGTCCCGCTGATGTCCTGCATGAGATACACGCCGTCCGGCGTCAGCGTCCGATAAATACCCTTGAGCACGTTCAGCGGCCTGGCTTGGTCATGAATGGCGTCAAAGGTCGTGACGACGTCAAACGATCCAGGCTCGGCCGTTCGGTCGAAGTCACTCACGTCGGCGGTGGCGAACTCGATGTTTCGTAATCCGTGCCGCGACGCCTCATCGCGCGCAGAAGCGATCGCCTCCGGCGAGAGGTCCAGCCCGGTAAACCGACTGTTGGGGTACAGCGTTGCGAGCCGGGTCAGGATGCGGCCGCGTCCACATCCCACGTCCAGGACGCGAAGCCCTTTCTCCAAGCGCTCGGTCAACTCCGGCACGAGCGGCAGGATGTGAGACTCCAGCGAGGATAGCACCGACTGTCCGCTATCCTCGGCCATCACGTCGTGGAACCGCGGGAACTTGGAGTACGGGACCCCGCCGCCGTTCGTGAAGCATTCAACGATATCGTCCTCCACACCGCCGAGCACCGCAATATATTGGGCGAACACCGCCATATTGTCGGCGGCAGCCGCCCGGGTCAGATACGCGGCGTGCTCGCTCGGCAGCGAGTACCGGGCAGTGGCGGGATCGACCTCCACGACCCCTGCGGTCACCATCGCGCCGAGCCACTCACGGACGTAGCGTTCGTTCAAGCCCGCGGCCGCGGCGATGGCTTCTGACGTGCTTGGGGCCAGCCTGCTCATGACGTCGAACAGCCCGGTGCGATGGCCGACGGACAGCATCAGGCAGAGGGCGCCGTTGTTGAGCGTTCCGAGCACTTTCCCGGCGAAGGCCTCGGCTTTGGCCCGATCAAAGGTGAGTTGCGTGTCGCTTTGTGACATGTTCTTCGCCTCCATGGTTGCCGGGTAGTTTTCGCCACCTAATTGCTCCGTTATTGTGATGCTGCTGATGGCTCGGCCCGTGCGTGCCCCATCGTTGGCGATCGAGTCATGCGGCCTTGATGCCCTTCAGAACCACGGTGATGGCCCCGTATTTCCCGGCAACCTCCCGGGTCTCAGCCTCCGGGCTCTTCGAGAAGTAGTCAACGTGACTGATCGCGGCGACATCGGAGAAACCCGCCTTCCGGAACAGAGTCAGGTAGTCGTCCTCCAACACCGCGCCCACGATGCACTCGGCCCAGAGCTGGGGGTTCTCCCGCGACGTCTCCTTGATCGGCTTGCCGAGCACGATATCGGAAATCTGGATCCGGCCGCCGGGCTTGAGGACTCGGAAGATTTCGGCGAATGCGCGGGGTTTGTCGGGCACAAGGTTCAACACGCCGTTGCTGGTCACGACATCCATGGAGGCGTCGGGAAGCGGGATCTTCTCGGCGTTCCCCTCGATGAACGTCGCGCACCGCGCAGTCATTTTGGCGGCGTTGGACCGCGCCTTCTCGAGCATGGCCGGCGTCATGTCCAGGCCGTAGACCGTGCCGCCCGGGCCGACCCACAACGAGGCGATGAGCACGTCGGTTCCCGAGCCCGAGCCAATGTCGAGCACGGTGTCGCCCTTCCGGATCGCTCCCACGGCAAAGGGATACCCCACGCCCGCGAACGACTCCACGGCCGTGGCCGGTATCGCATCGAGCTCCTCGGCGGGGTAGCCCACGAATTCGCACGCCGGGCGACCCGTAGGGAAGTGAAACGCTCGGTTGGGGCAGCTTGCCACGTCGGAGTACATCTGCGACACGGCCTTAAAGATCGACTCCTTCTTGGTATCGGTGATGGCGACCATTGCAATCCTCCCTCCCTCGCTTGCGAAGCGCAACGCAGGCGCGTCGTTCCGCGCCGAGAACCTGCGCCGTGCCGACGGCACGGATGCCAATCGCCCTTCCTACCAGGTGGCGAAGCACTGCGAGACGCCGTTGATCTTGGTGATACGTTTCGTGTCAGCCGGGTTATCGTCCCCCGTACAGCGCGGCCAAAAGGTACCGCTATCGCGTTTCGACGATGTCCTCGCGCATCGGCGCCAACAGGGCGAGCAGTTCGTTTTTCTCCCGTGCGGGCACCTTGTAGTGATCGAGGGTCTGGACGAGATCGTCGACCACCGCGTCGAACTCGTCGCCGGAGATCCCCATCCCCGCGTGCGCGGCCTTCATCGGCCGGCCCTGATACTCGCAGGGGCCGCCGGTGGCCTGGCAGACGAGGTCCACGAGGTTTGCGGCAAGCACCGGGACGCGTTCAGGAGCGGGCTGGTGCTGGATACGGCTGTCCGATCCCACCTTCTGGAGGAAATCCCCGACAACCGCGGTGATGGCGGGCTTGCCGCCCAGGCGGTCGTAGAGCGAGGCTTCGGTCGTGGTCACGTGGCGCGCGCAGCCGGCGGCCGCTGCCATGGAAAGTCCAACGACGACAGCAATTCGCAAGATACTCATCGGTCATCCTCCCGCGGTGAAATGGTTAAAACCGCTTTAACACGGTCTTGATCCGCTCCTGAAAAGATTCGCCGGCGGGCTCCCGCCCCGCCGTGCGAAGCTTGTCTTTCAGGCGGCGCTCGAACTCCGCGCGCGAGAAACAACTCCTGCACGCTTCCAGGTGATGGTCGACCTGGTGGCGCACCGTCGCTCCCACCTCCTGGTCGAGGTACTCGAGCAGGTGCGCCAACGCTTCCTCACATCCGATTGTCTTGACCCGTTTCATGGCATGCCTCGTGTGAGTGATGGCTCGACGGCGCGTCCTTGGCGTAGACCCACAATGCCTTCTGGAGGTGGCCTCGCGCCCGTGCCAGCCGGGATCGCACCGTGCCGAGCGGAACGCCCAGCATCCGGCTGATGTCCTGGTACGAAAACCCTTCCATGTCCGCCAGGACCACCACGATACGGAACGCCTCGGGCAAGGCATCCACGGCGCGTTCGATGTCGTGGCGGAGCATCTTGTTGAGGAACTCCTGCTCGGGGTTGCCCCACCACAGCAGGAATGGCTGGTGGAGCTCTTCGAACAGGGAGAACGCCGACTCGCCGGTGGGCTCGTCGAGCGAGACGTCGGCCTTCGGGCGGACGCTGCGCTTGCGGCACTCGCTGATGAAGGCGTTGGTGAGGATCCGGAACAGCCACGGCCGGAAGCGGCCGGCGTCCCGGAGGGTGCCGCGTCGCTCCCACGCCTTGGCTACGGCGTCCGCCACGAGATCTTCGGCGTCTTGCCGATTTTTTGCCAGCCGCATGGCGGCGCCCAGCAAGTCGTCGAGGAGCGCCATGATCTGGTCTTGAAACGCCGTTCGATCCATCCGTTCCCCCCGCAGTCCGTTGTCGCCCGACATCCGCCTAGACGCAGGCGCTCCGAAAAAGTTCCCGGGTGCCCCGCTTCGACGCCAAGGACATGGCCCGCGGGCGAGTCGACGACCGGACCGCGCCGGTTCAGACGCGGCGAGCTGTGCTACAGTTGATGCCATGGCACCGCTGGACGCTGCCCACTCTCCACTCGACGGCCGTCGCGTCATTCGCGACATTAACACGGTGGGCTGGCACGTCGCGCGGGTGCCGCCCGCGGGCGGCCACCACGGGTGGGCGTTTTCCGTGGGATTCGCACAGACCTTTGATCATCCCGAAGTGGCGATCTTCGGGCTCCCCGACGACGTGCTACGGGCGCTCCTCGACACCATCGGCCGGCATCTCCGCGCCGGGCGAACGTTTCGCGACGGCCACGAGGACGCGACACTGGCCCCGCCCTTTCGTTTCGTGTTCCGTGCCGTTGACCCCGCGTGGCGGGCCGCGGTGCTGCCGGTGGCGTCGTGGTTTTACGGCGACCGCTCGTTTACCGCGGTGCAGTCGTTCTGGCCGGATCGCGCCCACCGACTTCCCTGGGAAGAGGGTTTCGACCCGGATCTGGTCGGCTTCCAGCCCCTGTTGTTTCACGACGACGCGACGGCGGCGCGCGTCGGGCCTCTGCTCGCTTCCTCGCCCGCTGCCGATTGACAGCGGGCCGCTCCCGTCTATCCTTAACCGGGCTGCCGAAACTTCACGTATGGACGACGAGCAGACACTTCATTTCGGAATGAACGGGGGGCTGCCCGGGGACTCGGTGCCGACCCTCAAGGTGCTCAACGGCCCGCTCGAAGGCCGCGAGTATCGTCTGGTCAGCCGCGAGTACGTGATCGGCCGTGACCCCATGTCGGACATCGTGATCGATTTGAAGGACGTGTCGCGGCGCCACGCCAAAATCGAGAAAATGGCGACCGAATACGTGATCTGCGACCTGGGCAGCGCCAACGGCGTGTCCGTCAACAACCTCAAATCGCCGCGAGCGGTCTTGATGAACGGCGACGTGCTCCAGATCGGGTCCTGTTTAATCCAGTTCCACTGGATTCGTCCCTTGCCCACGTCCTGACGCTCCCTCCCGCCACCAGCGCCCAGGCCCATTGCCGCGCCGTCCCCTTCATCGGGCCGCAGCGTAGCAGAGGAGATCGCTCGGTTCAACCGACCGGATGGTCGGAATACGTGCATTGACAACTCGGCGGTTATTGAAGTAGCTTGTCTGACGTGAAGACCCTCTTCCGTCGCGGCTCCTCGGCCGGTGGGTACTCTCCCATTCGGAAACCGGTGGCGGTGGTGGTTTCGTTCCTGCTGCTGGTGGCGTCGCTTTGTCCGGTGTCTGTTTCGGCAATGAGCCCGGACGTCGCTTGGACCGACCCCGGGATGGCTCCCATGTCCTGCCCGGTTCAACTGGTCCCCTGCACCACGCTCTCCACCGCGTTCCAGTCATCGGTGCAGCATCTCAAAAGCGTGCCGGGGCACAGCGCGTCGATCTTGGATCCGGATGGGGAGACGACGATTGCTCCTGCCGTTGCGAACCGCGGCCGAGTCAGTCGTGACTCCATCCGCGTTGCACCACTCCGTTCTATTCCGCTGTACCTCCTGCACGCCTCGCTGATCCGCTAAACCCTTCGCTCTGCGTCAATCGACGCGCCCCCGTGGTGCGTCCGAGTCCTCGACGTCCGGAGAGAGGGTGGTATGCCGATTTTGTCTCGCTTAGTTACCCGGTTCATCTTATGGGCCGTGTTGTCGCTGGTTGTCTGGGGGATGCCGCACCCCGCGCACGCCGACGACACGTTGAACCGCTTCCTCGATCAGGCCATGGCCGACAACCCCGCGATCGTCGCAGCGCGGCAGCGCTGGGAGGCGGTGCAGGCCGAGGTCCCGCAAGCGCGCGCCCTGGAAGACCCGACGGCCAGTCTCACGCTCTGGTCCATTCCCTCGAATTTCGACGTGTCGGAGACCGATGAGGTCTGGTACGGCCTGTCCCAGACATTCCCGTTTCCGGGAAAACGAGGGTTCAGGGGGCGAGCGGCAGAGCAGATGGCCCGTGCCGTGGAACAGGACTATCTCGCGGTGCAACGAGCGGTGCGCGCGCAGGTCAAGCAGACGTGGGCGCGGCTGTACCGCGTGCAGCGACAGATCGCGGTCCACCGTGAGCATCAGGCCCTGTTGAACGAATTAATCCAGAGCGCGCTGCAGCGCTACGCCGTGGGGCAGGCGACGCAGCAGGAAAGCCTCAAGGCCCAGGTGGAGCTCTCCACGCTGCACGCAAGTCTGTTGACCCTTGAACAAGAACAGCAGAGTCTGCGCATCGAACTCAACACCCTGGCGGGCCGTCCCGATGACCCGTTGTTCTTCGGCACGGCGCAGATCGACTATCAATCGGTCGCGGCCGGTCTCGATGCATTGGAGGCGCGTGCTCTCGATCAACGCCCGGAACTCCAAGCGGCCGGCCGCATGGTGGCGCGCCAGGAGGAGACTGTGGCGCTGGCGCGGCGGGCGTGGTGGCCCGACTTCATGACGGAGGTCTCCTACTGGGACGTCCAGGATGGGCCCAATCGCTGGATGCTCACGGGCAAGATGACGCTCCCCTGGGTGGCGGCCGGGAAATACCGGGCAAAGGTCGCGGAGGAAGTGGCGGGTCGGGCACGGGCCGCGGCCGAGGTGGATGCCGTCCGGAACGACACCGTCTCCAGGGTCCGCGATGCGTTCCTCAAGCTCAATACCGCACAGTCGCTGATCGAGCTCTATCGCGGCGGCATCATCGCTCAAGCCGAACAAGGGCTGGAGTCGGCGCGTATCGCGTACATGACCGGGAGGACCGATTTTCTCAATGTGATCGATGCGGAGCGCCGGTTGCGCGACGTGAGGCTCGCGGCGGACGTGGCGCTCGCTGATTGGGCCGAGCAACGCGCTGAACTGGAACGAGTGGTTGGACTCGATCTTTTATAACGAGAAAGGAATGGACACCATGACAGCACGAGCACGACGAACGATCTCGGGAACATTGTTGGGCTTCCTCGGCGGTGTGGCCACCGCCCTGGCTGTAGTCGCGGGGTGGTGGCTGTGGTCGGACCGCCCTCTGGCTGCCTCCGGGGACGTGGAGCGCTCAGGAGCCATGGCGAACATGTCCGACATGGAGGGCATGGACATGTCGGGTGGCAGCATGGCTCAAGCCCCCGTCACACTGACGCCCGCGCGGCGCCAGAGCATCGGGGTCAAGACCGGCGTCGTCGAAACACGTCCGTTCGAGAAGACGGTCCGTGCCGTCGGCACCGTGGCGTATGACGAACGGCATGTCAAGCAGGTCAATCTGCGGGTCGCGGGGTGGGTCACCAAGCTGGCCGCGAATTTCACCGGCCAGTTCGTGCGGGCCGGGGAGCCGTTACTGACCATTTACAGTCCCGAGCTGGCAGCGACCCAGGACGAGTACCGTCTGGCGCTCCGTACCCGCGCGCGGCTGGGCCAGTCGGTGATGGAGCCCATTCGAACCGGGGCCGACGAGCAGGTCGTGGCCGCACGCTCGCGGCTGCGGCTCCTCAACCTGAGCGACGAGCAGATCGCGTCGCTGGGCGAAGCGGCCCCCAGCGCTGAAACCACCCTGGTCGCTCCGCTCTCCGGCGTCATCACCAAAAAGATGGCGCTTCAAGGCATGTACGCGACCCCCGAGATGCCCCTGTACGAGATCGCGGACCTTTCGACGGTGTGGGTCTACGCGGACGTTTACGAGCAGGATCTGCCCTTGATCGCTCTGGGCCAGACGGCCGCGGTGACGTTGGCGGCCTATCCCGGAGAGCAATTTGAGGGGCGCGTCGTCTTCATCGACCCGGCGCTTTCGCCTGAAACGCGGACCACCAGGGTCCGGACGGAGTTCGCGAATCCCGATCTTCGGCTCAAGCCCGGCATGTATGGCGACGTCACGATCCACGTGAGGAAAAAACCCGTGCTGGCCGTGCCGCGCGAGGCCGTGCTCGATTCAGGCACCAAGACGCTTGCGTTCCTGGACGCGGGGGACGGGCGTTTCGAGCCGCGCGAAATCAAGACCGGCCGCACGTTCGACGGCTACACCGAGGTGATCGAGGGGCTGCAAGCGGGCGACAAGGTCGTGACCTCGGGAACGTTCCTGATCGATTCCGAGAGCAGGCTGATGGCGGCGACCAACATGATGGGGGCGCTCGGCATGGGCGGTATCAAGATGGAGCAGGCCCAGATGGGCGAGATGGATATGGGCGGGATGCCGGGCATGGCCGGGATGGAGGACATGAAGGGCATGGAGGGCATGGAGGGCAATGACATGAAGGGTATGCCCGGCATGCCCATGGGAGCTGCCGCGACGCCGTCCGCTCAGACGATCGGCGGGGTCACGCTCTCCCTGGAGACCGATCCCGCGCCTGCCCAAAAAGGCGACAACACGGTGCGGGTGACGGTTCGCGCCAACAACAAGCCGGTGACGGACGCCGTGGTCACGGTGGCGTACACCATGGCCATGCCGGGCATGGAGGTGGAGACCGTGAAAGCGACCCACACCAAGGACGGGGTCTATGAGGCGGTCGTAGATCTGGGGATGAGGGGCGCGTGGACCATTGACGCGACCGTGGCGCGAGGCAATTCCAAGCCCGTGACCGCGCAGTTCACCGTGCACGCCGGGAAATAACGTGATCAACCGCATCATCGCGTGGAGCGCCGGGAACCCGTTCCTGCTCGGGCTCGCGGCCATCGGGCTGTCGGTGTGGGGCGCCTGGGCCGTGGTCCACACCCCGGTGGACGCGTTGCCTGACTTGTCGGATGTCCAGGTCATCATCTACACCACCTGGGAGGGACGCAGCCCGAATCTGGTCGAAGATCAGATCACCTACCCGCTGGTGACCAGCATGCTCGGCGCCCCGCACGTGCGATCGGTGCGCGGGGTGTCGGATTTCGGATTTTCGTACGTCTACGTGATCTTCGAGGATCGGACCGATCTCTATTGGGCGCGCAGCCGCGTGCTGGAGTACCTCAGTAAGATCAGCGGGCGCTTGCCGGACGGCGTCACACCCATTCTGGGTCCCGACGCCACCGGCGTGGGATGGGTGTATCAGTACGCGCTGGTCGACACGACGGGACGGCACGACCTAGCCGAGCTGCGCTCGTTTCAGGATTGGTTCCTCCGTTATCAACTCCAGGCGGTTCCGGGCGTGGCCGAGGTGGCGTCGGTGGGCGGGTTCGTCAAGCAGTACCAGATCGCGGTCGATCCCAACAAGTTGCTGGCGTACCGCATGCCGCTCTCCCGCGTGATCGAGGCGGTACGGATGAGCAACAACGACGTGGGCGGCCGCGCAATCGAGATGGCGGAACGCGAATACATGATTCGCGGCCGCGGGTATCTGCAATCGATCGACGACTTGGCGCTGGTGGCGCTGGGCGCGGATCAATCCGGGACCCCGATCCTTCTGCGCGATGTGGCCGCGATCGCGCTCGGACCCGAGATGCGCCGCGGTGTCGTGGAACTCAACGGCGAAGGCGAGGTCGTGGGCGGCGTGGTGGTCATGCGCTACGGGGAGAACGCGCTCGCGGTGATCGATCGCGTCAAAGCCAAGCTGGCCCAACTCGCGCCGGCCTTTCCCGAGGGCGTCGAGGTCGCGACCACCTACGACCGGTCGGACCTGATCCAGCGCGCGATCGCCACCTTGCGCGAGAAGTTGCTGGAGGTCACGGTCGTCGTCAGCCTGGTCTGCCTCGTGTTCCTGTTCCACTTTCGATCAGCCTTGGTCGCCATTCTCACGCTGCCGCTCGCGCTTCTCCTCTCCTTTATCGCCATGCAGGCCCTGGGCCTGACCTCCAACATCATGTCGTTGGGCGGCATCGCCATCGCGGTGGGAGCCATGGTGGACGCCGCGATCGTGATGATCGAAAACGCTCACCGGCGACTGGAGCACGATGAGTTGGCCGCCACCGACGCACGGCGACGGCGAGAAATCATTATTGCAGCTGCCAAAGAAGTCGGGTGCCCGCTGTTCTTCTCGCTGTTGATCATCACCGTGTCGTTCTTGCCCGTGTTCACCTTGGAAGCGCAAGAGGGTCGGCTGTTCAAACCGCTGGCCTTCACCAAGACCTTTGCGATGTTCTTCGCGTCCATGCTCTCGATCACGCTCGTCCCGCTCTTGATGGTGGCCTGGATCCGAGGGCGCATCACGCCGGCCGCCAAGAACCCGGTGAACCGGGCGCTCGTCGCCGTGTACGCCCCCGTGGCGCGGCTGGCGCTGCGCCACGGAGCCGTGGTGGTGGTCATCGCGGTGGTGCTGGTCGCCGCCGCGGTTCCGATCTATCGCGCGCTGGGGTCCGAGTTCATGCCCCCCCTCAACGAGGGGACCATCCTCTATATGCCGACCGCGTTGCCCGGGATTTCCATCACCAAAGCCACCCAGGTGCTCCAACAACAGGATGCGCTGTTGAAGACCATTCCCGAGGTCGAGACGGTGTTCGGCAAGATCGGTCGCGCCGACACCGCGACCGATCCCGCGCCGCTGTCCATGGCCGAAACTACGATCACGCTCAAACCCGAATCGGAATGGCGTCCCGGGATGACGTGGGACGGCCTGATCGCGGAGATGGACCGGTTGGTGCGCTTTCCCGGCATGCCGAATATCTGGTGGATGCCGATCCAGACCCGTACCGAGATGTTGGCTACCGGGGTGCGCAGTGCGGTGGGGGTCAAGATCTTGGGCCGCGATCTGGCCGAGATCGACCGGGTGGGCCAGGAAATCGAAGGGGCGCTGGCCGATCTGCCCGGCACGCGCAGCGCGTTTGCGGAGCGGGTGACCGGCGGCTACTACCTCGACATCGGAGTTGACCGGGGGCAGGCTGCGCGGTACGGCCTCACGGTCGGCGACGTCGAACACGTGATCGAGGCGGCCATCGGGGGCGTCAATGTGACGACCACGGTGGAGGGTCGCGAGCGGTACCCGGTCAACGTGCGATACCCCCGTGGGTTGCGGGAGGACCCGGAGAGCCTCTCGCGCGTGCTGGTGCCGACGCCCAGCGGAGCCGCGGTGCCGCTGGGCCAGCTCGCCACCATCGAGGCCACGATGGGACCCTCGATGGTCCGCGATGAGAACGGTTCGCTGTCAGGGATCGTCTACGTGGACGTGGCGGGCCGCGACCTGGCGGGCTACGTGAAGGACGCCAAGCAACGAGTCGCCGAGCGGGTGACGCTCCCCACCGGCACCTCGCTGGTCTGGGCAGGTTCCTACGAATACCTGTTGCGGGCGCAAGACCGGATGAAGATCGTGGTCCCGGTCACGCTGCTGCTCGTCTTCGTGTTGCTGTACCTGAACTTTCGGTCGGTGGCGCAAACCCTGATCGTCCTGCTCTCGATCCCGTTTGCGGTGGTGGGCAGCGTGTTGTTGCTGGGCCTGCTCCACTACAACCTCAGCGTCGCGGTGTGGGTGGGAATCATTGCGCTGGCCGGCGTGGCCGCAGAGACGGGGGTGGTCATGCTCATCTACCTGGACGAGGCCTACCAGCGGTGGCGACGCGAAGGGAGGCTACGCAGCCGAACCGATCTGCTCGAGAGCGTGATCGAAGGCGCGGTGCTGCGCGTGCGGCCGGTGGTGATGACGGTGTCGGCCATTGTGTTCGGGCTCGTGCCGATCATGTGGAGCCACGGAGCAGGCGCGGACGTGATGAAACGCATCGCCGCACCCATGATCGGCGGCATGGTCACGTCCACGCTCCTGACGTTGATTGTGATCCCGGTGATCTATTTGTGGTGGAGGGGCCGGTCCCTGGAGGGATCTGCTCCGCGATTGCAGAACGGTGAAGGGTTGGATGCGTGGGATCGGAAGCTCGCTGAAGGGGGAAGAGGGCGGGAGCCGGTGAACCAACCGGGGTGACACGCGGGTCCCGTCGTTTTAGCTGCAAAGGAGAAGGCCATGAAGCGACAGAGTTTTCTCACAGTGGCGATGGCGGGAGTGTTCATCGCGGTTGCGGTGAGCGGGTACGCAATGGACGCCGAGTACGTAAAAAAGGCGGCCGACACCAATCCGTTCTACGTCGGAGAAGGGCGGAGCGCCGCAGTCTCGTATGCGGGGGGAGAAGCCCCGCACATCGAGAAGCCGTGGGACAAAGGGGCCGTGGGCTACCACCCCCACAGAGAGGGATTGAGCGTCACGGTCTCGTATGCAGGGGGAGAAGCCCCACACATCGAGAAGCCGTGGGACAAAGGGGCCGTGGGCCACCACCGCCACAAATAGATCCGTTAGTCTGGACAGTCGAACGTACGCGGGTCGCGCCTAAGGCCCGCGGTCTGTCTTCGCTGGGTCAGTGGCCGAGTTGTTGAAGGAGCTTGGCCACCAGCGCGGTCCAGCCGGTTTGGTGGCTCGCGCCCAGGCCGGCGCCGTCGTCCCCGTGGAAGTACTCGTAAAACAGCACGAGGTCGCGCCAGTGGGGGTCGTGCTGAAACGTGGGGTTGTCTCCGTACACGGGGCGACGGCCGTCGGCGCCTCGCAAGAAGATCCGCGTGAGCCGCCGGGAGAGCTCCTCCCCGACCTCCCGCAGCGTCATTAACTTCCCGGAGCCCGAGGGGCACTCGACCGTGTACCCGTCGCCCAGAAAGTAGTGGAACTTCTGGAGCGACTCGATGAGCAGGAAGTTGACGGGGAACCAGACCGGGCCCCGCCAGTTCGAGTTGCCGCCGAACAGGCCGGAACGCGACTCGGCGGGCTCGTACGCGACGCGGTGTTCGGTCCCGTCGCACACCAGGGTGTAGGGACGGTCGCGATGGCACGCCGACAACGAGCGCACGCCGTAGGGCGAGAGAAATTCGCGTTCATCCAGCATGGTGCGCAGCACCGAGCCCAGGCGGTCCCGGTTGACCAGGGACAGGAAGCGGTGCACGTGTTCGTCGCCCACCGTGCGCGTTTCCACGTGGTTCGCCAGCTCGGGCCGGTGTTCGATGAACCATTGCAGGCGGCGCTTGAACCCGGGCACGCGGTCCACCGTGTCGGAGTCGAGCGTCTCCACCGCGAAGAGCGGGATCAAGCCGACCATGGAACGGACCTTCAGCGGGAACGGCTTGCGGTCGGGTTGTTGGAGCACGTCGTAATAGAACCGGTCCTCCGGGTCCCAGAGCCCGACGCCGGCCCCGCCGAGGTCGTTCATGGCCCGGCAGATGTACACGAAGTGTTCGAAGAACTTGGTGGCTACGTCTTCGTAGGCCGGATTCTCCCGGGAGAGCTCCAGCGCGATGACCAGCATGTTCAGGCAATACATGCCCATCCAGCTCGTGGCGTCCGACTGCTCGATGTGCCCGCCTCCCGGGAACGACACGCTGCGGTCGAACACGCCGATGTTGTCCAACCCCAAGAACCCGCCCTGGAACACGTTGCGGCCAGCCGCGTCTTTGCGATTGACCCACCACGTGAAATTGAGCAGGAGTTTATGAAAGACGCGTTCCAGAAAGCGGCGATCCGCCCGGCCCCAGTGCTTTTTCTCGATCTTGTAGACCCGCCAGGCGGCCCACGCGTGGACCGGGGGGTTGACGTCCCCTAAGGCGCCCTCGTAGGCCGGCAACTGCCCGTTGGGATGCATGTACCACTCGCGCAGAAACAGCAGGAGCTGGTCCTTGGCGAATTGCGGGTCCACGAGCGCGAGCGGGATGCAGTGGAACGCGAGGTCCCACGCCGCGTACCACGGGTATTCCCACTTGTCCGGCATGGAGATCACGTCCGCGTTGTGCAGGTGCATCCATTCGTGGTTGCGGCCGGACAGGCGCTCGGCCGGCGGATCCGGTCCGGCCGGATCGCCCCGGAGCCAGCGGCTGATGTCATAGTGGTAGAACTGTTTGCTCCACAACAGTCCTGCGAACGCCTGGCGCATCACGCTGCCGGCGTCCGCGGTGGCGTTGCCGGGGATGACCTCGGCGTAAAATTCATCGGCCTCCTTTCGACGCGTCTGCATGGTCTGGTCGAAGTTCGGCCCGAAGAGCGGCGCTCCGCCGTCGGGGTCTTGATCGGTCAGCCGAAGCCGGACCGTGGCGGACGCACCCGGTCCGAGCGCGAACGCATAGTGCGCCGAGGCCTTGGTCCCGACCGGACGCGGGTTGACCGCGTCGCCACGGCCCTGCACGATCGCGTCGTTGATACCGTCCTTCACGTAGAGCGAAAGATTCTCCACGCCGAACAGCCGGCGGTGGTTGGTGTTGTTCTCGGTGAACAACAGGTCGGGTTGGCCGTCGCACGCGAGCCACCGCCGACCGTAGTAGTGATGCTGAAGCGCAATGACGCGTGCGTTGGGCGGGCCGCCGACCCTGCGGAGGGCCGGGATCCTCGCGTCGAGCCCCCAGGCCCAGGTGTTGCGAAACCAGACGGTCGGCAAGAGGCGAAGCGGCGCGGCCTCGGGTCCGCGATTGACCACCGAGATCCGGATCAACACATCGTCGGGCGCGGCCTTGGCGTACTCGACGAAGACATCGAAGTACCGGTTCCCGTCGAACACGCCGGTCTCCAGCAATTCAAACTCGGGGTGGGTCCGCCCGCGGCGCTGATTCTCCGCCACCAAGCGGTCGTAGGGAAAAGCCGCCTGCGGGTACTTGTACAGCGTCCGCACGTAGGAGTGGGTCGGCGTCGAATCCAGATAGAAATAGTATTCCTTGACGTCTTCGCCGTGGTTGCCTTCGTGGCCGCTCAGACCAAAGAGCCGTTCCTTCAGGATGGGGTCGCGTTCGTTCCAGAGCGCCAGGGCGAAACAGATGTACTGGTGGCGGTCGCAGAAGCCGGCCAAACCGTCCTCGGTCCATCGAAAGGCGCGAGAGCGCGCGTGATCGTGCGGAAGATGCTCCCAGAACGATCCGTGGGGGCTGTAGTCCTCCCGCACCGTGCCCCAGGCGCGCTCCGCCAGATACGGCCCCCAGCGTTTCCAACTGGTCTTGCGGGCGGCATCGTCCGCCAGACGCCGAGCTTCGGCGCCGCGCGGGCCGTGGTCAGTCGTACGCGAGGCGCTCATCGCGAGGACCCGTGGGCGGCGCGTCGCCGGCCCGGGCGCGGTCCGCGCGGCGCCGATCGAGCACGCGGCGCGCGGACAGGAACACGCTGGAGAGCATCGGACGCGTGAGCCTGCCGGTTTGGGTGTTCTGGCGACTGGGGTGGTAGGACGCGATGAGCGTGACGCCGTCGGCCAGCGCGTAGGCGGCCCCGTGGCCAAAGGCGGGTCGCGGCTTCGGCGCTTCGAGCCCGGTCTCCGACCGCGCACCCAGGTACGCGTCGAACGCGAACTTCCCCAGCGCCACCACCACCGTCACGCGCCGCAGCAGCCCCAGCTCGCGGATCAGGTATTGACGGCAGGTCGCGAACTCCTTGGGGGTGGGCTTGTTCTCGGGCGGCGCGCAACGCACCGCTGCGGTGATATACGCGTCCTGCAAGCGCAGTCCGTCGTCACGGGATCGGGAGGTCGGCTGGTTGGCAAACCCCGCCCCGTGCAGCGCCCGCGCGAGCCAGTCGCCGCTGGAATCACCCGTGAACATGCGGCCGGTGCGGTTGCCCCCGTGCGCGGCCGGCGCCAACCCGATGATCAAAAGCCGCGCATCGGCCTCGCCGAAGCCCGGCAGCGGCCGGCCCCAATACTCGTCGTTGCAGAATTGGCGACGTTTCTCGCGCGCCACGCGCTCGCGGTGCGCCACGAGCCGGGGACACGCGGTGCAGCCGATGATGTCCCGTCGCAGAACGGTCCACATGGGAGCGGATTGTAACGCGCCGGATAATGTATCGTCTAGAAGTCTGGCTGCGTATGCGTGTGTGGCCCCTTGACTCTGGACCTAGGTCCAGGGTGTATAGTGCGCTCGATGAAACCTTCGACCATTGGGTGGCTCGCCAGAGAGGCGGGTGTCCGGGTGGACACGGTTCGCTATTACGAGCGCCGGGGCTTGATCCCGCCGCCCTCTCGGCGCGACTCGGGCTATCGGGAGTATACCGACGACGACCTCGCGCGGGTCCGGTTCATCCGGCGGGCCAAGGACCTGGGGTTTTCGCTGGCGGAGATTGCCGAGCTGTTGAATCTGCGGGTCGACCGCCGGAAGACCTGCGCGGACGTCAAGCGCGAAGCGGAGCGGAAGATGGCCGAGATCGATCAACGAATCGCCGAACTCGCGCGAATGCGCGGCGCCCTGAAGGGTCTGGCTGCAGCCTGTCGGGGACAGGGCCCCACGAACGAGTGCCCGATCCTCGACAACTTTGACCAAGCGCCTGGTAACCGGGGAAGGAGGCGGTGAAGCAGAGGGCAAGAGAGGACAGAGCGAACGGCAAGAGCGTCTCGCAGTGCTTCGCCACCTGGTAGGAGGGGGCGATTGGCATCCGTGCCGTCGGCACGGCGCAGGTTCTCGGCGCGGGAAAGCGCGCCTACGTTCCTTCGGCACCTGTAAGGAAACGCGCATTGTATTCCGCGCCGCTAGGCGCGGTGCAGGTTGCGCCACGCAAGCGAGGAAGGGAGGGTGACATGTCTACACAACGACGAGTGGAAGTGTTCAGCGCGGGGTGCACGGTCTGTGACGAGACCATCGCCATGGTCCAACGCCTGGCGTGTCCGTCGTGCGCCGTGGAGGTCGTCTCGACGCGCGACGCAGCCGGAGCGGACCGCGCCCGCCGGTACGGCGTCACGCGCGTGCCCGCGGTGGCGGTTGACGGCCGCCTACTCGCGTGCTGCGCGCAAGGCGGTCCCACGGAAGCCACGCTGCGAGAGGCCGGTATCGGCCGTCCCCTGGCGTAACGTGCAGGTCCCTCGGCGAATGGGCAGGCGTCTGGCCGGACCAGCGGTTTGACCATGGCGGCCGCGTCTTCACGGTTGCTGAAAACCGGGGCGGTCGGCTCGACCATCGCGGCGGTCTGTTGCTTCACGCCGATCCTGGTCGTGCTGCTGGGCGCGCTGGGCCTGGGCGCGATCGCCGGCTATCTCGACTATGTGTTGCTTCCCGTCCTGGGGCTGTGCCTCGCGATCCTGGCGTACGGCCTGTACCTGCGCCGGAGGGAGCGGGCGGCCTGCTGTCCTCCGCAGGCCAACCACCGAGAGCCGCGATGAGATCTCAAATCGCGGGGCCCGACGTCTTGCATGACGTCGTGGGATTGACTATAGTTTCACGCCGCATCGCGCGGATCGTCCGATCGTGAGAGCCTTCATCAAAGTGCCGGGTCTGACCGAGGACCGGGCCGCTGACTTGGCGCGGGCGCTGGCTGCCGTGGAGGGCGTGGTGGATGCCGAGGTCTTCGCCGAGGACGAGGTGGCGTCCGTCCTATACGATGTCCGCGCGGATGTCTCGACCCTGATGGCGGTGATCAAGCAAGCCGGGTATGACGACGCACAGCCCTTATAAGTCCGTGGCTCCGGAGTCCCAGGCGGGGGGAGCATGCCCGGCATGACACTGCTGGGCGCCGCCGCGCCGATCGATTTGCTGGACGGGTGCACGCCGGAAACCCGCCGGCTGCTGCACGTGGTCCACGAGTTGGTGGACGAGCCGCACGAGCGGATCGACGCCAAGCGCGTGGTGACCCTCTTCTGCACCCGCGAATTGGGGCTCGATCCCGACGACGTGGAAGCCGCGTGTGAAGACGTCGCGGCGCACGTGCAGCACGATTACCTGCCCGGCACCGTCGGACACGTCTACCGCACGCTGCTCCGCCTGACTCAGCCTTGGCGCGCGCGGTACCCGCTTCTGGAGGCCGCGGGCCTGATCGGCGACCACCACGATGACGAGCCCGGCGGTCCCGACCTGGTCAGCGTCCGGGTGTCCGACGTGTCCCACACCGTGTTGCCGCTGGATCGTGCGCCGCTGTTGCCGATCGGATTACTCAACGGTCGAAGCGACGCGGACGCCGTGGTCCCTTCGCACAATCTTTCCGAGCTGTGGACCGCAATGGAGCACCTCCGGCAGGAGCCGGACGAGTCGATCGAGGACCTGATGGAGGTGATGCCGGGACCGGATTTCCCGTCTGGCGGCGTGATCTGGGGCATGGCGCCGGTGCGGGAGCTGTACGAAACCGGAGCCGCGACATTGGTGCTTCGCGCCGCGATCGACGACCAGTTGCAGGGAGCGCGGACGCGGCTGGCCATCGTCTCCCTTCCGCCGGGGGTGTTGATCAAGACGGTGGCGGCTCAGATCCGAGACTTGGCCAAGCGCGGTCGCGTGGTCTTGACCCAGCTCGAAGATCTCTCCACGCAGGACCGCGTCCAGATTCTGCTCGACGCGCCGAGAACCGTCACCACCACGGCGCTCAAGACCGTGCTGTTTGCCGAAACCGATTGTGAACGACGCGTGCCCTGCCGGTTGGCGTTCGCGTCCGACCGGGGCACCGTGACCCGCCCGCTCCGGGATTGGCTCGCCGAAGCCAACCGCCGGTGCACGCCGGCGTGGCGTCCTAAACGCGGCCCCATGCTCGATCGCGTTCCCACGCTCCGAGAGATCATGGAGCGCGGAGGATACGAAAGCCCGCTCTTCGACCTCATCGATCACCGACGGACCAAGATCCTGACGAGTTGACTCTGAACGGTGGGAGCGAGCCGGCTGGCGCGTCTGGCGACCTAGATGGCTGGCCAGCACGGATAGCCGAGGTAAGCGGGTTCCTAAGACCTTCAGCCTGGTTAGGGATGGCCAGATGCAAGGCGCCGCGAGAACCGGAGCCGTAGGGGCGTATTGCAATACGCCCCTACAAAGACGTGGGACCGGAAAGCGCTTCGCGCGGACCCGTCGCGCTGGCAATGTCCCGTTCCGCTCGCTTGGCGACGCAAGCGCAGCAGCAACGCCGCAGATGGCCATCCATGGCCAGGCGCTGGTCACTACGTGACCAGATAGACGACGTCGTGCTCGCGCGCGTGTTCCGTGACTTTAAGCCCCACCGCCTGTCCGATATCGGTCGAGCTCACCTGGTCGTGTTCGATTTGCAGGGAATTGACCGTCTGGTAGAAGTCGCTGGTGTGCCCCTTGATGTGAATCCGGTCGCCGACCTGTAAGCGACGATCGGTCACCGCGACCACGGCCACGGACAGGTGCGAGTAGTAATGCGTGACCACGCCCACTTTGAGTTCGTTGGCCGGCACTATCGGTGCCGGAGGCACCGTAGGTTTGGGCGCCGGGGCGACGCGCGGGGCCGCGGGTTTCTTGGCAACGGCGGTTTTGCGCGGCCGGGCCGCGGCTCGCGCGGTTTTCTTCACCGCCTTGCGCACAGTTTTTTTCTTGACCGCCGCCCGCTTCTTCGGCCCCACCCGCCGCTTCGCGGCCGTTGAACGAGACTTGGCGGTCTTCTTGGCTTTCTTGGGGACTCTTCGTCTCGCCGCCGCGGATCGGGCCTTAGCAGGTTTCTTCTTGGCGGATCGTTTCTTCGACGCTGAGCGGGACTTTTTCATCGGCAAGATCTCCTTTCTTCACTCGCGACATAAGCGTAGGGCCTTGCGAGGCCCGAAGCTGCGAAGAGTCAGGTTGTTTCCGCGATCCGCGCCTACGCGGATCGGAGCCTGTTCAGGAGCGCGCCAGATCCAAGGCGCCGCGAGAACCGGACCGCAGCGTACTGGGTCGTACGTGAGGACCGGAAGCGCAGCGGCAACGCCGGAGATGGCCGCTCATCAACAGGCTCCCCAGGCTCTAAGCGGCGCGTTGATCGAGAGGGACATACTCGCGCCCATGAACCCCCTCATAGATCTCCGTGGGCCGGAAGATATGGTTGTCCTGGAGTTGCTCGACCCAATGGGCGAGCCACCCCGCGACCCGCGCCACGGCGAAGACCGGGGTGAAGAAGTCGGGCTCGAGGCCCATTTTCTGATACACGATGCCGGAGTAAAAATCGACGTTGGGGTAGACGCCTTTTTGGGCCAACAGGTCGAACGCGACGCGCTCCACGGCTTCGGCCACCTCGTACAGCGGGGACTTCCCGAATTTGGCGAAGAGCTCCTTGGCCAGCGATTGCAGAATGACGGCGCGAGGGTCCTTGACCTTGTACTCGCGATGGCCCAGCCCCATGATCTTGCCGCCCCCGACGAGCTGGCGTTCCACGTACGAGCGGGCGTTCTCGGGTTTGCCGATCTCCCGCAACATGAGGAGGACCTCTTCGTTCGCGCCGCCGTGCAACGGCCCCATCAACGTGCCGATCGCGGACGAGACCACGGTGTAGGCGTCCGCGAGCGTGGATGCGGTCACCAGACCGGAGAACGTCGAGGCGTTCATGGTGTGCTCGGCGTGCAGAATCAAACAGACGTCCAGCACCCGGGCGATCAACGGGTCCGGCACCTTGCCGGTGAGCATATACAGGAAGTTGGCGGCGTGATCCAGGTCATCCTGAGGAGGAATCGGGTTGTCGCCGCGTCGCATGCGGGCGTAGGCCGCGACGATGGTGGGCAACTTGGCGAGCAAGCGCACCACCGAGCTGTACTGCACGTCGCGGTCCCGCACGTTTTTGGCGGGATAAAACATGCCGAGCGCCGCCACCGCGGCCTGCAGCGCGTCCATCGGGTGGCCGCCTTCCGGCAGGCATTTCATCAGATCCGTGATGCGGAACTTGATCTGGCGGTGCGCGATGAGATCCGCCTCAAAACGCTGGAGCTCCTGTCGGGTCGGCAGGTCGCCGAACACGAGCAGATACGCGGTTTCAACGAACGTGCTGTGGCGGGCGAGCAACTCGAGGCGGACGCCGCGGTACTCCAGCAAGCCCTTTTGGCCGTCGAGGTAACTGATTTTGGAGCGCGCTGCGGGAATTCCTGCGAGTCCGGGGGAGTACTCCACATTGACTCCTTTCACCCGCCACGTCCGATGTGGCGCGGTTCAATATCCCGTTGTCGGATCGCAGTTCATTGTAGGAGGTGCCTTCCGGGATGTCAACCGCGGGCGCTGCCGTCGGGTCACGTGGCGCTTCGCAGCGCGGCCAGGAACGCGGCGCCGTATTGGGCCAGCTTCTTCGGGCCCACGCCGCTGACGGCCAAGAGCTCGCCGTCGTTCGCGGGCCGGCGCTCGACCATTTGGATCAACGCCGCGTCGGAAAACACCAAATAGGCGGGAATGCCGCGCGCGTCGGCCAGTTGTTTGCGCAGCGATTTGAGTCGGGCCAACAGCGCGTCGTCCACGCTCAGGCTTTCGGAGTCCTCGCGCGACCGTTTGCGCGGTCGCACCGACACGGCGCGTGAGGACGCGAGCAAGTCGGTGTTCGAGCAGACGTCGCACGACGTGCGACACGGGGCGATGGCTTCGCCCAGGTATGCGACCAGGGTGCGGTGGCGGCACGCGCGCCGGTCGGCCCACGCGAACATCTCCCGGCACTGGTCGCGGCTGCGTGTGCGAACGTGCGGATCGTCCACGTCTTCGACGAACCGGTCGTAACTCGCCACCTCGGCCCACGAGTAGAACAGGATGCAGTCGCTGGGCGCGCCGTCGCGGCCGGCCCGCCCGATTTCCTGGTAGTACCCTTCGAGGCTCTTGGGCATGTCGCGGTGGATGACGTATCGGATGTTGGGTTTGTCGATGCCCATGCCGAACGCCACGGTGGCCACCACCACGTCGATCTCGTCCCGCCGGAACGCGTCCTGGACCCGGGAGCGGTCCGCGGCATCCATGCCCGCGTGATAGGGCATGGCGCGCACCCCGTGCTCGCGCAGGAATTCCGCGGTCGCCTCGACGGTTTTCCGGCTCAAGCAATAGACGATGCCGCTGCGATCCGCGCGTTCGCGCACCAGGGCGAGCACGTCGGCGCGGGTGTTCCGTCCGTCGCCCTTGCGGTAGGCGTGCAGCCGGAGATTGGGTCGGAAAAACGACCCGCGGAACTGCCGGGGCGCGACCATCCCCAGTTGGCGTTCGATGTCCGCGACCACCTCCGCGGTGGCCGTGGCGGTGAGCGCCAGCACGGGCACGCCGCCCAGGCGGGTCTTTAAGCCCGCCAGGTTGCGGTAGGCGGGGCGAAAGTCGTGGCCCCACTGGCTGATGCAGTGCGCTTCGTCCACCGCGACCAACCGCATATCGCAGCCCGCGAGCACCTCGGATAACGAGGACTCCACGCCCTCGGGCGCGGCATACACCAGCTCGTACCGTCCCGCGCGCAACGCGGCTACGCGCGACCGGCGCTCTTCGGGATCGAGACTGGTGTTGATGAACGTCGCCCGGATGCCGAGCTCGGTCAGCGCGTCCACCTGATCCTTCATCAGCGCGATCAGCGGAGAGACCACCAGCGTGGTGCCGCCCAGAATTCTCGCCGGGATCTGGTAGGTGAGCGACTTGCCCGCGCCCGTGGGCATGACGCCGATGCAGTCGCGGCCCTCCAACACCGCGTGAATGATCTCTTCCTGCCCCGAGCGAAACGCAGCGTACCCGAAGGTGGATCGCAACACCTCGTGCGGCGACACGCCCACCGAGGGCGGCAGGGCGCTGAGCTCTTCAGCGAGTTGTTTGAGCAAGCGGATGGTGGCGGGCTCGAACAGGTCCGGCCGCGTCCGGTACGCCTCGCGTAGTCGAGCCAGTCGGTCGCGGCTCGCACGTCGGTCGTCGCGGCTCAGGGGGGGGCCGCTGATGGTCTGGACCAGCGAGTCGATGTCGCGCTGCAGATCGGATTTGGTCAGCGAGCCGAACACGGGGATGGACAGGATCTAGGTAGCCGCTCGTGGCCGGTGAACGAGGGCAAGCACCACGCCCAGTAACAGGAATTCGATCACCGTGTCCGCGGCCATGGCCAGTGAAAACGGAATGGGTTGCCCCACCACGATCGCCAGCCGGAACTGGGAAGGGATCGCGGCAATCGCACCCAGCAGCATCACGAACAATACGCCCTTGCGCGGCACCGGCGCCCACGTCGCCGCAGTAGCGGCGTAGATCCAGCTCACGGCCAGTCCCGTCAGCAGGTAGAGCACCAGGCTGCCGGCCAGGTCCCACATGGGATTCGGAAGGCCTTTCAGGAATAGAAAGATGACGCCGCCGGGGTCGGGCGATCCAGGGTCGCCGAAAATCCACATGCCGTCGCGCAGATCGGGAGAATGTTCGAAAAAGAGCTGCTGGAGCGAGGTCGAGACCGGAATCTTGGGGAAGAACGCGCGATTGTAGGGGAGGACGAGCCACGCGAACAGCGAATACGCCTGCATGACGAGGCCGCCCACGATCCCGCCGACGAACACCCGGCCGATTGACGCCACGGTTTTCTCCGCCATTTCGACGCGGCAGTATAACGAAGGTCTCAGGCGATCGCAATGGCCGGGAGGGTTTCCTTTCTTTTTCCCGCAGATCAGTTATGATGCACCGACATACGGAGGGGGCTGATGAGGGTAAGTACCGAAGACCGGGTCAAAACCACGTTCCGAGTCGTCCTGATCAAACCGTCGCACTACGACGACGAGGGGTACGTCATCCGGTGGATGCGGTCGTGCATCCCCAGCAACACCTTGGCGTGCCTGTACGCGATCACGGACACGGTGCGGGCGTCGGGTCGCCTGGGGCCGGACGTGGATGTGGTGATCGACGTGTACGACGAAAGCAACCAGCGCATCCCGGTCAAGGCGATCATCCGCCAACTGACCGCGCCCGGATCAGGGGGCGTGGTGTGCCTGGCGGGCGTGCAGTCGAACCAGTTTCCGCGCGCCATGGACCTGGCGCGTGAGTTCCGCGACGCAAACGTGCCGGTGCTGGTCGGCGGGTTTCACGTCAGCGGGTGTTTGTCGATGCTGGACAAGATTCCGGATGATCTCACCGCGGCCATGGCCCAGGGCGTCACGCTGGTCGCCGGCGAGGTGGAGGAGCGGTGGGGTGAGGTGTTGGAGGACGCGGTCCACGGCCGTCTGAAGCCGCTCTACAACTTTCTCAACGATCTGCCGAACCTCCAAGGACAGGCGGCCCCAATCCTGCCGCGCGAGGTGGTCTCGCGGTACGTGGGGAACCTGGCCACGTTCGACGCGGGGCGCGGCTGTCCGTTCGAATGCAGTTTTTGCACCATCATTAATGTCCAGGGGCGCAAGTCGCGCTATCGCACCGCGGACGACGTCGAAGCCATCATCCGCGCCAACCATCGGATGGGCATCAAGCGCTACTTCATCACCGACGACGACTTTGCCCGCAACAAACACTGGGAAGCGATTTTCGACCGGATCATCCTGCTGCGCCAGCGCGACGGCATCAAGATCTCCTTCATCCTCCAAGTGGACACCGCGAGCCACCGGATCCCGCGATTCGTGGAGAAGGCGGGCAAGGCGGGGTGCCGCAAGGTGTTCATCGGGTTGGAGAACGTCAATCCCCAAACGTTGAAGGACACAGGCAAGAAGCAGAACCAAGTCCACCAGTACCGCGAGATGTTGCAGGCGTGGCGGCAAACCAACGCCGTAACGTTCGCGGGCTACATCATCGGCTTCCCCAACGACACCTACGAGTCGGTGATGCGCGACGTGGCCGTGCTCAAACGGGAACTGCCGCTCGACCTGGTCGAGTTCTTCATCCTGACCCCGCTGCCAGGCTCCGAAGATCACCAGACTCTGGTCAAGAACGGCGCGTGGCTGGAACCCGATATGAACCAGTACGACACCGAACACCCGTGTTCCGCGCATCCCAAGATGTCGCACCAGGAGTGGATGCGCGCGTACCACGGGGCGTGGCGGTCGTTCTACACCTGGGAGCACATGGAGACAGTTTTCCGGCGCCGTCGCGCCGAAGGACACAGCGTGGGCAAGATGCTGGGCCAGATGATGTGGTTCTGCGGTTCGATGTTCGTCGAAGGCGTGCACCCGCTGCAAGCCGGCATCCTCCGGCGCAAGCACCGTTCCGAGCGCCGTCCCGGGTTTCCACGCGAATCCGCGGTGGGGTTCGGGTGGCGGCGCGTCCGTGAAGTCGCGGCCGAACTGACCGGAGCGCTGTGGCTGGTGTTGAGGCTGGCTCGACTGGCCCGACGCGTCACCAAGGATCCCTCCGGCAGCACCTACCGGGACGACGCGATTACGCCCGCGCCGATCGGGCTCCCGCTCCCGGTGTTGGCCCCGGTGCCGGGGCCGGATCCCGTCAACGCCGCGACTCGATAACCTCCCAGCAGAACAGGGCTAGCACCGACGCCTCAATTTCGGTATGATCGAGCGAAGTCATCGGGCCGCAACCCGATGGGATCGACCGGAGGCGTGCCATCGTCGCGGATCGCTTCAACCGGTTTTTCCGACTGATCGCCCTCTTCGTGGCCGCGTTCTGTTTCGGCCGCCTCGTCTTCTTCCTCACCTACGCCGACGTGTTCTCGAGCGCGCCGCCCGCGAACGTGGTGTGGGCTTTCTTGTACGGCCTGCGGTTCGACCTGTCCACGGTGGTCATGTTGACTGCGCCGTTCTTCCTGATCCTGTTCTTCCCGGGGGTGTCGCGCAGCCCGCGACTGACGCGCGTCACGCTGGCCGCGCTGTTGCTCTGGTTCAACGCGCTCCTGGTCTATGACTTCGTCGACATCCAGTACTTCGGGTTCGCGCAGCGGCACCTGACCTTCGAGGTCCAGAGCGCGGTCCACGACCTGCGGACCATACTGGGGATCGGTCTGGCCCAGTACCTGCCGGAGTTGATCGGCCTGGCCGTGGTCATGGTCGTCTTCTCCCTCGCGTATTGGAAGGTCGCCCGCTCGTTCGTCGCGGTGTCCACGGGCCCGCAGCCGAGCCGGGCGCGAACGCTCGCGGTGGAAGCGCTCGTCTTGCTGATCCTGATCTCGTTGGAGGTCGTGTTCATCCGCGGCGGGCCGCAGGCCAAGCCCATGGGGGTGCGCAGCGCGTATCTGAACGAATCGGTCGAACTGGGCGGGCTGACCCTCAACGGCCTATACACCTCGCTGTTCTCGCTGGCCGAGCGGCTGGACGGTCGCGATCCTGTGACGCAACTCGCGCGGCTTGCATCCAGCGATCCGGCGGCGGATCGCCAAGCCGTATTGGAGCGAATTGTGGCGTCTCCTCCGGAGATCGCCGAGCCCGAGTATCCGCTCTTGCGCCGGTTCCAGGCTGCCCCGGAGGGTCCGCGGCGTTGGAACGTGGTGGTGCTCATCCTGGAGAGTTGGTCGGCGAAGTTCGTGGGAGCGCTGGGCGCCGAGCCGGACGCGACCCCGTTCTTTTCGCAGTTGTCGCAAGACGGTTTGCTGCTGACCAATTGCTTCGCGAATGCGCAGCGATCGATCGAAGGGTTGTCGGCCATCCTCGGGTCGGTCCCGGTGTGGCCGGGGATGGTGCTGGGCCAGGGCGGCCTGCTCTACCAGACCCGCCTGGAGCCGGTCGGGAGCGTGTTTCGCGCGAACGGGTACCAGACCCTGTTCGTGCACGGCGCGCGACGCGGATCCATGGGATTCGACGGTTTGATGAGACGGATCGGCATCGAGCGCCACGTGTCGCGCGAGGATTTCGAAATCACCGAAGCCACGGACGACGGCGTGTGGGGCATCTACGACGAGCCCGCGTTCCTGCGCGCGGACGCGGAGATGCGCCGCCTCCAAGAACCGTTCTACACCGCGGTGTTCTCGCTCAGCTCGCACACGCCCTATCTCCTGCCGTCCAAGACCTTCGAGCGCTTCGGCCCCGAGGTTCCGTTCCATGAATTTCGCAATTCGATGGCTTACACGGACTGGGCGCTCTCGCGCTTTTTCGAAACGGCCCGCAGCGCCCCCTACTTCGACCACACCCTGTTCGTGATCCTGGGCGATCACACCGAGGGGCCTTCCACCGGCGAGACTCTCTACGAGGCGTACCACATCCCGTGCCTGCTCTATGGCCCGGGCCTGATCAAGCCCGGGCGCTTCGACGGCGTCGTCACTCACCTCGACGTGTTCCCCACCCTGGTGCACGCGGTGGGCTTGTCAACCCCGTTCACGTCATGGGGTAAGTCCGTGTTCGCGCCGGGGCCGCGTGTCGGCGTGCTGCCGCGCGGGGACATGTTCGTGGTGGCGGAGGCGCCCTACCTGCTGCTCACGCGAATGGACGCGCCGGTGGCGCTGTACGACTACACGGTGGATCCGGGCGCGAACGTGCTGGAACGGGACGAGGTGACGCGCGCTGCGGCCGAGCGCATGGGCCGGTACTTGCGGGCCTACCTTCGATTCAGCTACGAGTTGATCCTGGAGAACCGGGTACGGCCCCCGCACGGCGGGGCGACGCTCACCGTGACTGCGGCGGCGCGGTGAAGGCCATCTGACGGACCTTCAGCTTGCACTCGGGCTTCTGGCCTTCGGGCCCGAGGAAGATCACCTTATTGTCGTAGCGGACCTCGATCTTCTGGCCGACGTCGCCGTTGGGGCACGGCGGCCCCTGCTTGTCCGCCCGGATCTCCATGGTGCCGACGGTGAGCGAATACGCGGTGACATTGAGGTTCGTGAAAAAGTTGCGCTCGGTGATTGTAGCGGTGTCCTGAGCCAGCATGGGCGGTTTGACGGGCTCGGCGGACAGAGCGGACGATGGGGTTAACGCGCAAATAGCGAGTACGGCCCCCGAGATTGCGCTGGCGGCGTTCGTTCGCCTGCTAAATCCCCCCTTGCCCCCCTTTAACAAAGGGGGGGAGGGGGGATTTGTCTCCTGACTTGGTCGCATGGTCCCGCGATTCTACTGGAGCGAGCGTTGTATTGCAAAGCGGCATGACGCTACGGTACGATCGCGCCGTGCCCACCAGTCCCTCCAAATCGCTCGACACGTTCCCAAATCCGAATCCGGAACGTGATTACGAAATCCGGTTCGAGTGCCCGGAGTTCACGTGTTTGTGCCCCAAGACCGGGCAACCCGACTTCGCGACGATCCGTATTCGCTATACCCCCGACAAACTCTGCGTGGAATTGAAGTCGTTGAAGTTGTATCTCTGGTCCTATCGCAATGAAGGCGCGTTCCACGAAGCCGTGACCAACGCGATTCTCAACGATCTGGTCGCCACGCTCCAGCCGCGCTTTGCCGAGATCGAAGGCGACTTCTTTGTACGCGGGGGTATTCACACCGTGGTGACGGTTCGGCACACCAAGCCGGGATTCGCACCGCCGTGAGCATCTGGGCAAAACTCCACATCACCGCGCTCGCGTTCTGGGTCGGGGTGATGGGGTTTTTTGCGGGCGTGCTCGCGCCCACTACGTTTCGAACGTTTCCCACCGGCCAGGCGGGGGACCTGATGAACAAGCTGTTCGTGCCCTATCACATTGTCGGCTACGCGTGCGCCGGCGCGGCGCTGTTGACCCTGTGGCTCGCGGGCGGGTTTCGTGGCAAGGTCCGCAATGTCCTGATGATCGCGTTGTTGGGCGCCACGCTCTACGCCGGCTTCGTGCTGTCGCCGGAGGCGCGCGCGCTGCGGGCGGAGCTGCGGCAGACCGACGCCGCGAACGAAAGCCCCATGGTCAGAAGTCGGTTCAACACGTTGCACCGCCGCTCCGTCACGCTGAACGGAGCGATCTTGATCGGCGCCCTGACCGCATTGGTCTGGGGCGTGGCCAGCCCGCCGAAGCCGAAGACCAAGTAGCCCGCGGTATTTCATCGGCGTGTCGCGCGATGAACGTCATCACGGTCGAAGACATCCGCAAGGTCTACCGGGCGTCCGGCGCGGAACCGATCCACGCGTTGCACGGCGTGTCGTTCGAGGTCTCGCAAGGCCAGGTCTACGGCTTGCTCGGCCCCAACGGCGCGGGCAAGACCACCCTGGTCAAGATCCTCACCACGCTGACGGCTCCCACCTCGGGCCACGCCACCATCTGCGGATTCGACCTGGTCCACCAAGCCCTGGACGTGCGGCGGCAGATCGTGGCGGTGCTGCAGCAGACCGCGGTGGACGGCCTGCTCACGGTGGAAGACAACCTGCGGATCTACGCCTATTTGCACGGCGTGGGCGCAGACGAGACGCGCGCCCGCATGCGCTGGTTGCTGGAAGAGTTCGAACTCGGCAGCCAGGCGCGCCAGACCGTGCAGCATTTGAGCCTGGGCACCAAGCGCCGCATCCAAGTCGCCAAGATCTTCATGGTGGACGCGCCCGTGATCTTCCTGGACGAAAGCACCACCGGCATGGACCCGCTGATGCGACGCCGCGTGCTGGATCGCATCCGTCTGGAAGCGAAAAAAGGCCGCACCGTGCTGTTGACCACCCAGGTGCTGAGCGAAGCCGAAGAGCTGTGCGACACCATCATGATCATCAACCGCGGCAAGACCCTGGCCGCCGGCACGCTACAAGATTTGCGCAGGCTCTCCAACCGCATGTTTCGCGTGACCATGACCTTTGCCCGCGACGGGGACTTTCAGCAACTCCTGCAGCCCCTGAACCCTGCATCCCTCCGGATAGACGGGGACACGGTGGATATGCTCTTCAAGGGCGAAGAAGCGCAGTTGCTCGGCAAGCTGGCCGAGGTGGCGCGAGCGATCCCGATCCTGCACTTCGAAGTCCAAGGCGCTGGGTTGGAAGAGATTTTCGTGGAGCTGGTTCAAACCAAACACACCGGCCCGCAAGAGGACGGGGCGCCATGAGCGGCTTGGTGGCGATCTTCTACCGCGACTGGCGGCAGCGCATCACGAATATCGGGTTCGTGTTCTGGGATCTGTTCGTGCCGGTCGCGTATCTCTTATTGTTCGGCCTCGGGTTCGAGCGCACGTTCGGCGAGCAGTTCGCCATCCAAGGAACCCCGATCCCGTACGCGGACTTTTTCCTGGCCGGCGTGCTGGCCATGACAACCTTTGGTATCGCCCTGAACACGTCGTGGGGCTTTTTCATGGACAAGGACTCCGGCATCTTCTATGAACTGCTCACCTATCCCATCACCCGGCGCCAGTTCCTGTTCGGCAAGATTCTCTTCAACGTGCTGCTGAGCGCCACCGGCGCCCTGCTCGCGATCCTGCTGGGCGCACTGGCCCTCGACGTGGCGGTGCGCTGGCTCTGGCTGCCCGTAACAGTCCTGGTTGTGATGTGCACCACCGCGGGCTGGTTCTTCTTCCTGAGCATTCCCGCAATCCGCTTCGACCGCATGGACTCCTTCAACACCTTCAACAGCGCGGCCTACATTCTTCTAATGTTCCTCAGCACCATGTTCTACCCCATCGAATCCCTACCCGCATGGTTTCGCGCCATCGCGTGGCTCAACCCCATGACCTGGCAGGTGGACGTGTTGCGCTACAGCCTGCTGGGGATCGGGTCGGCGAGTGTCGCGCTGGTGGAGTTTGCGTGCTTCATGGCGTTTACGTTCATCTGCCTCTCGTTGGCGGTGAGGACGATTGATCGGGTGGGTTGAGTCGATGCATAAAAATTTCTATAATGATGCATATCATCCCTAGGAGGCCGGCATGAGAACCACCATGAATCTCCCCAAAGCGCTGCTCGGAGAAGCCAAGAAGGTCTCCGGGGCGAAGACCAATACAGGGGCCGTCGTCCTCTCGCTCCAGAAGATGATCGATTCGAAGAAGATCGAAAAACTCCGTTCGCTCAGAGGCGTGCTCCGGCTCGACGTGGATTTGAGCCGCCTGCGACGAGATCGAACGAATGGCACCGTGAAGCGGAAGGCCCGAGGCCGCCGCGGGTGAGCGAGATACTGGTCGACACGTCGGTCTGGCTGGACTTCTTTCGCGATCGAGACTCTCCGTATGGCATCGCATTGGACCGCCTGTTGCAAGAAGAGCGCGTGTGTACCACGGGATTGATCACGGCGGAGATTATTCCCGGCGCCAGGACGCTGAAACACTATCGGGCGTTGAAGGATTACTTCCAGGCGATCCCGCGCGTCGATGCGCCAGCCACGCTCTGGGACGACGTGATGGAGACGCAGTTCCGTTTGAAGCGAAAGGGCGTGAACGGGATGAGCATCCCTGATCTGATCATCGCCGTGGTGGCGCTCGCCGCAGACCGAGCCGTCTTCACCAAAGACCACGATTTCACGCTGATCAGGAGAGTCCTCCCCCTCCGCGTTGTTGAGGTGACCGCCTCGACGGGCGGATAAGTCGGGGTGGCCATACCTCGGATGGAAAATAAATCTGGACCAGAATCTCGTTTAACATCTGGTGCAGGTTAGCCATCAATTGAGGAGCTGTAATGGTTGCTTGGGCCGAACGAGAAACTTGGGTCGCAGTGTTTGACATCCTGGGATTCAAGAGTCTGATTCGACAAGCCGACCACCCCGTGCCCCGGGAGGCCCTGAAATCTAAGATCGAGGACTTGCTTCAGATTCTCGAATCAGATTCCGCTAAGCAGGGACGGCTCGACTTTGTGATGTTTTCGGATACATTCGTGGTTTTTGCGCCCGATCTCGCCTCCGGGTCATATCCATGGTTTCTTCTCGTGTGCCGGTCGTTGATAACGAAATCGATTTACATCGAACTTCCCTTGCGGGGAGCCATTAGCCTAGGGCCAGCCTTCTTCTCCAAAGAACCAACAATAGTGCTCGGGTCGTCATTTGTAGAAGCCTACGAGTACTGTGAGGACCAAGACTGGATTGGGCTGTTGCTAACACCTTCGGCCGTGGCAGCCCTTCGGAGGGCCGGGCTTGAACCTCTTCGCCACGACTTTGTGTCAGACGTTGTACCACTTCGGAAAAAGTCTTCCGAAGGGGTGCTCGCTTATCGCTTTCAGAACGGTAGCGCAAACTTTGATAGTCCTCTGCTGGCGCATCTCGGTCAGATGCGACATCATGCACCTGAATCTGCGAAGCAAAAGTATCAGGACACTATCGCGTTCATACGCCGGCATTACAGGTATGTTTATAGCTAATGGGCTTGATATGCAAAAAATACAATGCCTCGCGTTTGCCGCCGCCATCGGGGGAATGAGTCAATCCCTTTTTTAGTTGAGATTTGATCACGGCTCCCTGTGGTCTACCTACGCGGCCTGGGTGATCCGCGCCGAATCCGGCTCCGCGAGGCGCACCAAGGCCGCGCGGAGTTGGGGTAATGC
>JBFLXB010000017.1 GCA_040757335.1 Nitrospirota bacterium
GTCGTGGAGGCCCTCAGGCCCCCCGGACGGCACACGCTCTCAATGCCTCGCACTCGATCGCTGCCCATGAGCGCTTCCACACCCGGCGTATCGAGGTTAACCGCCATTACTCGGACACACTCCTAGCAGTTCCCCTTTTTGGCCTGGCCAGGCGGGCAGAAATTGGCGGTATTGCTCTTTGAGTTCGAGTCGTTAGCCTCCACCTCGACTCCCGCGATTTTCCCCTTCACTTGGGTGATGGAACATGCGGAAAGCGACACCACGGCGAGAATAGACAGTAACAAGCGGATGGTTGGCATGGGACCTCCTGTCGCGTGGATGAACGATGTGTGTGGTTACCTGGTTCCTCAACCGCTATTGATGTATAGATTTCAAACGACATTCTGTCAATTTCACACGTCGTGGCCCGGGTCGGATCGGCCCAGCGCTTGAAAGATCAACGGTAGTTCGCCAGAATGGAGGCGTCTGGCGGCGCAGCTTCAATTCTTGATCCGTCAACCGCGCCTCTCATCAAGTATTGTTGGGAGGACACGCAGCCCAGGCTCCTCTTGCAAAGGTGAAGACGAAGGCGACAAAAGGCGTGTTGCTCTCGGCCCTGGTCTTTCCAGGACTCGGGCAGATCGCGCTTAAGCGGTATCAGCGCGGGGTGGCGTTCGTGCTGGCGACCTTGGTCGGTCTGATGCTGATCGTGGCCATCGCCACACGGGAGGCCGGGAGGAATCTTGCCACGATTGAATCGGAAGGCGTCGTCATTGATCAGGAGGCGATGTCCCGCGCCATTGCCGAGGCCACGTCCTGGTCGGGCAACCTCACCTTCAACCTTCTCCTCATCGCCATCGCGCTCTGCTGGGTCTACGCGGCAGGTGACGCCTACCGCATCGGCAAACAACAGGATGTGTGCAACCAGTCGGGGACGTTCCTACATAATTAAGTAACAGCCGATCACTCGTTCCACGTGTTGAAGCGCTCCGGAACCACGGACGCCGAAGTGCTCTGCGAGCTCGCCAGAACCACGGCGTCATGGGCCGATTCCCTGCAAGGCCCAATCGGGGACGTTGTTGAGATTAGGTGACGGGTCGCCGTCAAGTGGTGGATTTGGCGTTGTCCCGCGGGCTCATCGCTCCTTCCGCATCTCCCCCTCCAAGCGCTCGGCCCGCCACCCTGTGTCAGCCCCAGGGGCTGATGTTGAAAGAATGCGCGGACGGTGTCGGAATTCTTGACGGATCAAGAGACCGCATATCTTATTGAAAAACATAGATATTGCTATCGATGCTGGCGGTGTGAGAATGGATCAGTGTCGTGATATTTTACATTCTCAGCTGGTCTTTTCGTGGCGCCACAACAAGGCTGACAATATCTCGGCTTGTATAACAACGTAAACTCAAGAGGTTATGGTTTCGTGGGGCAGTTGGCGCCGAAGGCATGATTTTTGTATCACACAGAAAAAAATATTCAAAGGGGGTCAAGAAATGCAGAATGCAAGCATCAAGGCAATGATTGGTGGGATGGCTTTGTTCGTTCTGATCGGATTTTCTTCCGCACCTTCCTGGGCGCTTTCGCTTGATACCGGCGCACCGATCGTCGCGATTGACGGCAATGCCGACGGCGATGTGACAGTCTACATTCAGAGCACCGCTTTTGTTCCCTACCCGTATCAGTACGGATTCTTCCTAAATGGTGGCAGCACCTTTAACCTCCTAGGGCTTTCTAGCATAAATTCGTTCGAGGGGGGGAATGTCATCGATTTCGCGCTCTATGACGGCACGAAATACTACACGCTCTCAGGAGATGCTGCTGATGATACCTACAGCGTACTGATGGAGTTTGGTAATCCAGTCACAGTCGGTTCTCCTCAGCGGCCTGAGGGCTGGTCTCAGCCCTACTACTACAATGCGAACATCACCTGGGCCATCCCCTCCCTCGCCGCGACCAACACCAATGAGTTGGCCCTGAATTATTCTGGGGGAAATGACGGGATCGCGCCGGTTCCTGAGCCCAGGACACTTCTTCTCCTTGGTTCTGGAATGCTCGGGGTGGGATTTATCGCACGGAAAGGGTTGAGGGCGCGCTCAAGGCTAAGTCAGGTTCTGGGTCGCTCTGCACCTCGTTGAGTCGGTCTGCACGCAGGCACTTGACGACCCGCAATAAAGAGGCCCCCATATGGGGGCCTCTTTTCGCATCAATCTCTCCTCCTTCGTTAGGTCACTAAGTAACGCGTCGTGAGCCAGCGCTTGATCCCGGCAGTTCTCAGAATGAGGCGCGTGGAGGGGTTCGAATTTAGTCTCTGGTTTGCCTCCGTCTTCCCGGCTTCTTGCCTTTGGTTCGTGCAACGTGACCCTGCTGCGACGCCTGAGTTTCACCTGTATCGGCCAGTCGAAAGTCCACTTGCCGTCTGATCAGATCCACGCGCTCCACCAGCACCCGCACCGGATCGCCTAACCGGAACACCCGCCGTTTTCTGCGGCCGATGAGAGCGTGGCGGCCTTCGTCGTGCACGTAGTAGTCGTCTGCGATGGTCTCGGCGCGCACCAGGCCTTCCACGAACACGTCCACCAGTTGGACGAAGAAGCCGTAGTTGGTCACGCCGGAGATGACGCCGCCGAAGTCCGCGCCGATCTTGTCCGCCATGAAGCGGGCTTTCTTGAGATCCACCACCTCGCGTTCCGCGTCCATGGACAGGCGCTCGCGAGCAGAAGACCAGAGTGCGATTTCAGCCATGAGTTCTTCGAGCCGTTCGATCGGCAGCCCGCCGCCGGACAGGGTGGCGCGCACCAGGCGGTGGATGACCAGATCGGGGTAGCGTCGGATCGGCGAGGTGAAGTGCGTGTAGTGCGTGGCGGCAAGGCCGAAGTGGCCGGTGTTTTTGACCGCATAGCGCGCTTGTTTCATGGAGCGCAACAACAGCGTATTGAGCAAGGCTTCTTCCGGACGGCCACGGACCGTTTCCACCGCGCGCGCGAGGGGCTTGGGGTGGATCCGCTCGCCCACCGCGATGGTGTGGCCGAAGCCCGACGCGATCAGCGCGAAGTTCAAGAGCTTGTCCGGGTCCGGGCGCTCGTGCACGCGGAACAGCATGGGCACATTGAGACGGCTCAGGTGCTCCGCCACGGTCTCGTTCGCCGCCAACATGAACTCTTCGATGATCCGATGCGCGATGGTGCGCTCCTGTTTGATGATGGCCGCGGTCTCACCCAACACGTCCAGAAGAATCTCGGGCTCGGGCAGGTCGAAGTCGATGCTGCCGCGATCGCGCCGTCGTTCGTAGAGCCGCTCGCAGAGCGTACGCATGGTGCGGAACGTGGGCAGGATCGGCGCATATCGACGACTGAGATCCGCGTCGCCCTGTTCCAGGATCCGCCCGACCGCGGTGTACGTCATGCGCTCGTCGCTGGTGATCACGCTGGGATAGAGGTGGTATTCGGTGCGATGGCCGTGTGCGTCGAACGCCACCTCGCACGTGAGCGTCAGGCGGTCTTCGCCGGGGTTGAGGCTGCAGAGGCCGTTGGAGAGCCGCTCGGGAAACATGGGCACCACGCGATCGGGGAAATACACGCTGGTTCCCCGGCGACGCGCTTCGAGGTCGAGCGGGCTATCCCAGGGCACGTAGGCTGAGACGTCCGCGATGTGCACCCACAACCGGAAGCCTCCGTGCGGCAGCGCCTCGATCGACACCGCGTCGTCGAAGTCCTTGGCGTGTTCGCCGTCGATCGTCACCGTGGTCAGCGCGCGCAGATCGCGTCGACCGGCGAGCAGCCCTGGTGTGAGACGGTCGGGGATCGCGTTCGCGTCGCGTTCGACCTCCGGTGGAAATTCCCGCGGCAGGTCGAACTCGGCGATGACCATGTCGGTATCGAGCGCGGGATCGCCGGAGCGCCCCAGCACGTGAACGACTCGGCCGTGAAAGCCCTGGTGCGTGGTGGGGTAGGCGGTGATCTCGGCCACCACCAGGTCGCCGTCACGGGCGCCGCGGAGATCTCCGGACGGAATCGCCACGTCGCGGCTGATGCGTGGATCGGTGGGGACCACGAACGGGAACGCGGGGCCTCGCGAAACGCGTCCGACCACCTGACGGCGTGCCCGCTCCAGGACGTGTACGATCCGTCCCTGGCGCCGTTCGCCGTCCCGGCGCCGTGCCCGCCCGTGCGGAGTTTCCCGAACTTCGACCACGGCTTCGACGCGGTCGCCGTGCATGGCGTCACCCATCGCTCTGGCGGGAATGTACACGTCCTGACGACCCAGTGCGGGATCTTCGTCCGGAATGACGAACCCAAAGCCGTCGGGATGGCCCTGGAGCAGGCCCGTGACGGTTTCCGAACGCCCGGGGCGCGGACGGCCCGAGGCGCGTCGCCGGGGACTCACGGTGTGGCGGCCAGCGCAACCGACTCGTCCGCCGCACGGTAGGCCGTGGAGACGTCGAGGTCCGGAAAACAGTTGTCCCGCGCTTCAATGTCGCGCAGCCACGCCTCGTCGACCGCGCCCGCTTCGAGCTGATCCGCGAGCCGCAGAAACCGCAGCAGGTGATCGGTGGTCCGTTTCAGCGCGTAGGGCACCATAGTACCGGTCTTCATGATGAACGCCCAATCGGACGCCTGGGCCAGCAACAATTCGCGGAGCGCCTGCGTGGTGGCGCGGTGCTGGAGGGTGCCTGGTCCGGGGTCGCAGGCTGCGAGCGCTTCCATGCGGCGTGAGGCGTGGTGGAGGTGGCGGTAGATCCAATCGTTGGTGCCGTTCAGCCAGACTTCGTAGTAGCCGTTGTGGCCCCAACTCGAGGCACCGGGTTCCACCACTTGGTTGGTCGGGTGGCGGTCCAAGTACTCCGACGGGGTGATCGGTTCGATCTGATTCTGGTCGAAGTGCAGCTTGCGAAAGAGCAGGTCCATCCACATCGGGCCTTCGAACCACCAGTGGCCGAAGAGTTCCGCGTCGTACGGCGCTACCACGATGGGCGGTCGATCCATGGCTCCCGCCAGGTAGTTGATCTGGAGTTGGCGGTTGAAGAGGAAGTTGCCGGCGTGTTCGGCTGCGCGCTCGCGCGCCCACGCGGGGATGTAGGGCTCTTTGTGATTCGTCCGGCCGGTGATCCGGAAGTATTTGATCCCGGTGTTGTACTGGGGTCCGAGATGGGGAAGGTGGCCGCGGATGTAGTGAACGGGGAGATCGAACCCCACGTCGCGGTAGTACTCCCGATAGTTGAAATCACCGGGATACCCTTCGATCGCGCTCCAGACCTGCTTGGAGGACTCGATGTCTCGCCCGAAGGCGACGACGCCCGAAGGGCAATACACCGGCGCGTGCAGCCCGAAGCGCGGTCTGGGCTTGGCGTGCAACAGGCCGTGGCTCTCCATGACAAAAAAGCGCAGGCCCTCGTCAGCCAGCATCTTGTCGAGGCCCGGCGCGTACGCGCATTCGGGCAGCCACATCCCGCGAGGATCGCGTCCGAACGCGCGACGGTACGAGTCCACCGCCACACGGATCTGCGCGCGTACCGCGCTCGGGACCAGCCCCAGCAGGGGCAGGAACCCGTGCGTCGCCGCGCACGTGACGATCTCCACATGGCCCCGGTCTTGAAACCCGCGAAACGCTGCGGTCAAGTCCTGGCCGTATTGGGAGACGAAGCGCTCGCGACTGCGCTCGAAACGCTCGCGATAGAAGGTGGCCAGGGGTCCGAATGCGGTATCGCCGGTCAGGCGCTGCTCTTCGGATCTCGCCAGGGCGATGCGTTGATCGAAGTAACGGACCAGGCGGCCGCGCAGCAGGGGGTCGTCGAACATGGCCACCAGTGAGGGAGTCAGCGTCATGGTCAACCGGTAGTTCACCCCCTTGGCGTCCAAGCCTTCGAGAACTTCCAGGATGGGCAGATACGTGTCGGCGACGGCTTCGTAGTACCAGTTCTCCTCCAGGAAGTGTTCGTATTCCGGATGGCGCACGAACGGCAGGTGAGCGTGCAGCAGCAGGCACAGATACCCGCGAGGGGCGCTCATGGCCGGTCTCCCCATCCGTTTACACCCACGGGTTCACCGGAAGTCACGATACGGCCGTTGCGTACCGTCAACCATCGCTCGGCTCCGCCTTCATCCGAGGCGTTGCGCGGCGTGGCGACCTGGTTGGAACGCATTGCGGCTGCAAAGCGCCCATCGCGGGCGCGCCAGCCGATCTCGAAGATCAAGGTCTGGTTCGGGCTCCACAGATGGATGTAATAATTTCCTACCTCTCCGGCAATGTCGAAGTCAAAATGATGACGGGCGCGCACCACCAACGCCCCATTGTCGCCGTCGTGAGAAGGCGCGTCCGCCACGTCATACGCCCGCAGGACCTGGCTGGCGCCATCCCACCACGGGCCGAGGTGGGCCCGAACCTTGGCGATCGCGTCGGCCGCGAGCTCCCAATAGACGTGTACCAGGACTGGATCAACCGGCATGGCCACCAGCTCGGTCACCCCGTATCGCCACGGAAGGCCGGCTACCGCAGGCGGTGGCGTTGGCGCGATCGACGCGCACCAGCCGCTGCCGCTGGACGCCGCGGCCGCCGGCTGGTCGGCGAGCCGAACCAGCGCGGCGCGCAGCTGAGCCAGGGTCATCCGATGGCGGCTGGGAATAGCCGCGGCCTTGGCCTGCGCGAGCAACTCGCTGCGCGGCAGTGAGGTCGAGCGCGTGGGCTCCGGCGTCGCGTGCGAGGTGTCTTGCGCGGCCGGCTTTGCGGTCGCACGAGCGGGGGCGGCGCGTTTGACCCGTTTGGGCGCGGCGGCCTTTTTCGCGGCCGCCGGTTTCTTTTTGATCGCCGGGGTCCGCTTGACCGCGACCGGGGCGCGGCTCGAACGAGCGGCTCGCGAGCCGGTCCTCTGCGACGACTTCAGTTTGCGAGGGCGTTTGCTAGCCAAGGGGTCTCCTCGGAGGTTGGATGATCGCGCGACGGTACGCGTCCACGTAGTGCTCGGCAGACCGCTCCCACCCGAAATCGCTGCGCATCGCGCTGATCATCAGCCGTTTCCAGCCCGCGCGATCGCGGCGAATCGCCAGCGCCAGTTCGACCGCTCGCAAGAGATTCTCGGCCGTGCAGGGGCGAAAGAGGAACCCGGTCGCCGTCTCTTCGATCGCGCTCCGTGGGGTGTAGTCCACGATCGTGTCGGCCAGCCCGCCGGTTTGATGAGCCACCGGCACGGCGCCGTAACGCATCGCGTACAGTTGACTGAGTCCGCAGGGCTCATACCGAGAAGGCATCAGAAAGATGTCTGCGCCGGCCATGAAGCGGTGGGCCAATGCATCGTCGAACGTGAGCGCAACGGCCATTCGCTCCGGCCGCTTGGCGGCCCAGTCGCGCAGCGCAGCCTCATAGGGCCCGTCGCCGGTTCCCAACACCACGAGGCGAAGATCTACCATCAAGAGTTCGGGCAGGAGCGAGATGAGAAGATCCACGCCCTTTTGCTCCACCAGGCGCGTCACCATCGCTAGGACCGGCCCAGGTCCCGGGGGCAGACCGGTCTGTTTCAGCAGGTCGTCGCGGCAGGCGGATTTCCCCCCCGGCTTGCTCGCGGAGAAGGGCGCGGCCAACATCGGGTCGTTGGCGGGATCCCACTCGGCGCGGTCGATGCCGTTCAGGATTCCGACAATGTCTCCTCGGCGACTCGCCAAGACGCCGTGCAGTCCGTGGCTGAAGGGCTCGGCCTGGATCTCCTTGGCGTAGGTCGGGCTCACGGTGGTGATCAAATCCGCTGCGACCAACCCGCCTTTCAGCAAATTGACCTGACCGAAGAATTCGAGGCCGCTCATCGAGTACCACCACGCCGGCAGTCCGGTGGCGCGAAACAGGTCGCCGCGGAAGGAGCCGTGGTAGCCCATGTTGTGAATGGTGAGCACAGTGCGGACCGGCGCCCGCGAGCGCTCGGACGCGAGGTACATGGGGATCAGCGCGGTTTGCCAGTCGTTACAGTGAAACACGTGGGGCGTCCACCCCAGTGTGGCCGGCAGCTCGAGGACGGCGCGGGAGAAGAAGGCGAACCGCTCGAGGTTGTCGTCGGGGTCCCAGACCGGTGACTGATAGAGACCGTCGCGATCGAACCATCCGCGGTTATCCGCGATGGTATACACCGTGACGGCGCTTCCGGGAAGGGTTGCGCGGCCGACCGTTGCGGCCACCTCGCCCTGCGCGGTGCGAACCCGCATCGTGCTCAGCCGGTTGACGGGTCCTTCGAACGAGCGATACCGGGGCGTGACCACGCACACGTCGTGCCCCAGCGACGCGAGCGCTTTGGGCAGCGCGGACGCGACGTCCGCGAGTCCGCCGGTCTTGGAGAACGGCGCCACCTCGGATACGGCAAACAGAATACGCAGCGGATTATCCATCCACGACCGCGTTCTGGTCTTGTCGCGCAGACGCCGCCTGTTCCTCGGCGTGGTAGGAACTCCGTACCATGGGTCCGGCCTCGACGTGCACAAACCCCAGGGTGCGGGCCCGAGCGCCAAGGTCGTCAAACTCTTCAGGCCGGTAGTACCGCGACACCGGCAGATGCTCGCGCGTGGGCTGCAGATACTGGCCCACGGTCAAGATGTCGCACCCCACGCCCCGCAGATCAGCGAACACCGCACGCAGTTCATCGCTCGTTTCCCCCAAACCCACCATCACGCCGGTCTTGGTGACGCTTCCCGCGGCTTTAGCCTGTCGCAGCAGTCCGAGCGATCGTTCGTACCGTGCCTGCGGCCGGACGATCGGATAGAGCCGCGGCACGGTTTCGGTGTTGTGGTTGAGGATCGCGGGTTTCGCGGCGAGCACGGTCAGCAGGGCGGATTCCGTACCTTGAAAATCCGGGATCAACACCTCGATCGTGCAGTCGGGCTTCACCGTCCGGATCGCCCGGATCGTCTCGGCAAACACCGCGGCCCCGCCGTCCGGCAGCTCGTCGCGGTTGACCGAGGTCACCACCACGTGCCCGAGCCCCATGGCGCCGACCGCTCGGGCCACTCGTCGCGGTTCGTCCCAGTCGATGTCGGAGGGCCGGCCGGTTTTCACCGCGCAGAAACCGCACGAGCGCGTGCAGACGTCGCCCAGAATCATGAACGTGGCGGTGCCGCGGTTCCAACACTCCCAGAGATTCGGGCAGCGCGCCTCCTCGCAGACCGTGTGGAGCGTCCCCTCGCGAAACAACCCGCGAAGGCGAGCCAGGTCCTGACCCTGGCGCAAACGCACGCGGATCCAGGGCGGTAGGGCCTGGCGCGGCAACGGCTCGGTCGCCCGCGGCGGTCCCTTGCCGCGTCGCGTGGGCCCGCGGGTGATCTGGATCAACTCGCTCATCGCAGCAATTGCCAGGGATTCTCGATCCGCGCGGCGACCTCTTCCAGGTACTTGGCCGCGATCACGCCGTCGATCACGCGATGATCCGCTGAGAGCGTGATGCGCATCCGATGGCCGGCCTCGACCCGTCCTTCGCGAATGACCGCCGTCTCGACGATCCGGCCCACGGCCAGGACCGCGGCCTCGGGCGGCGTGATAATCGCGGAAAACTCGTCCACGCGGAACATGCCGAGGTTGGACAGGCTGATGCCCGCACCCTGGTACTCCTCGGGCTTGAGCGCCTTGCGCCGGGCGCGGTCGGTCAAATCAGCCAGCGCCTCGGCGATCTGGCCAACCGACTTCCGATCCGCGTCGCGCACCACCGGCGTGATGATGCCGTCCTCCAGCGCCACGGCCACCCCCACGTGGGCACCCGCGCGGAACACCACCGCGTCTCCGGCGAACGACGCGTTGACGCGCGGTACCGCGAGCAGCGCCTGCCCCATGGCCTTGACCAAGAGCTCCGTCACGCCGATTTTGGGGCCGGCGGTGTCTGCGAACCGGGTTTTGACCTCCAGCAAGGGTCCTGCATTGATCTCGGTCGTGACGTAAAAGTGCGGTATGGTCGCCTTGCTTTCCGTCATGCGTTTGGCGATGGTCGCGCGCATGAGGGACAATGGCTCGCGGCGGTCACCTGCGCTCGGGGGCGTGGTGACCGCCGGCGTTGGGCTGGTTGCCGCAGCCGCCACGTCGCGTTCCACGATCCGGCCGCCGGGTCCGGTCCCGCGAATCGCGCGCAGATCAATGCCGCGCTGCTCCGCCAGCCTACGAGCGAGCGGCGACGCCGTGACTGTCCCGGGAGTCTCAGACGCCGCGGGCGCCGAGCGTTGGGCCACTTCTGCGAGCACGCTGGCCTGGATGGACGGGGGGACCGGCTTTGCGGGTGTGACCGGCGGCCCTTCCGTGCCGGTCGGGGCGAACGGTCGAACCTGTTCCGCCTTGGAGCCTTCGGCCAGGAGGGCATCGATCGACTCCTGGTCGCCCGCAATCACGCCCAACAACGCCCCCACCGGCACGCGCGCGCCCTCAGGCACCATTTGCTTGCGGAGCACGCCGTCGGTGTATGCCTCCAGTTCCAATACGGCCTTGTCCGTTTCCACCTCCGCCACCACATCGCCGCTCGCCACGCCCTCTCCCTCGCGCTTGAGCCATTTCACCAGCACGCCTTCTTCCATGGTGTCGGAGAGCTTGGGCATGATAATACGACCGGCCATCGGTGGTCCTAAGAGCCTGTCCATGAAAGGCCATCTGCGGCGTTGCCGCTTGCGCGCCGGTCCTCACGTACATACAGAGTACGCTCCGGTCCGGTGCTCAGCGGCGCCTTGCATCTGGCGCTTTCCTGAACAGGCTCCATAGGGCGCTCTCAAAACAACAGACAAGCTTCTAGTAGAGATCCTTATACGAGATACAACGCTTTCTTAACCGCTGCGGCAATCCGTCCCGCCTCGGGCACGGTGGCGGCCTCCAAGGGTCGCGCGTACGGCAGCGGCACGTCCAAACTTGTGACACGCTCGACCGGCGCGTCCAGCTCGTCGAAGGCCTCGGCCGAAATCTTGGCCGCGATCTCGGCGGCGACGCCGCAGAAGGTCCAGCCTTCCTGCACCACCACCGCGCGCTTGGTCTTGCGCACCGACGCCAACACCGTGTCCCAGTCGAACGGCCGCAACGTGCGCGGGTCCACCACTTCCACCTCGATGCCCTCCGCGGCCAGCGTATCGGCGGCGGCCAGGGCTTCGCGCACCATCTTGGAGTACGCAATGACCGCGCAGTCGCGACCCGGCCGCACGATCGCCGCAACGCCCAGCGGGATCAGGTCCTCGGCCTGCGGCACCTCGCCGGTTGCTCCGTACAGCAGCTCCGATTCGATCACCAGCACCGGGTTGTCATCGCGAATCGCAGACTTGAGCAGTCCGCGCGCGTCGCGCGGGGTGCCGGGCGCGCAGACTTTGAGGCCCGGCACGTGACAGAACCACGCCTCCAGCGCTTGCGAGTGCTGGGCCGCGAGTTGGCGCGCGGAACCGCCCGGGCCGCGGATTACCATGGGCACGGAGACTTGACCGCCGGACATGTAATGAACCTTGGCTGCCGTATTGACGATCGAGTCCATGGCCGCCACCGCGAAGTTGAACGTCATCACCTCTACCACCGGCCGCAAGCCCGCCATGGCCGCGCCCACCCCTGCGCCCACGAACCCGGCTTCGGCGATGGGCGTGTCGATCACGCGTCGTTTGCCGAATTCCTGGAGCAGCCCTTTAGTCACTTTGTACGCGCCCTGGTAGGCGCCGACTTCCTCGCCCATGATGAAGACGCGGTCGTCGCGGTGCATCTCTTCGCGCAACGCCAGGTTCAAGGCGTCGCGGTACGCCATCACGGACATGGGAAAGAACCCTGTTTGCTGGTGCACTTACGCATAGACGTCCTCTACGATCGCCTCCGGCGGCAGCACCGGGCTTGCCTCCGCGAACGCCACGGCGTCGTCCACGATCCGCCGTACCTCCTGGTCGATCTCCGCGAGCCCCTCGTCCGTGGCAAGGCCCTTTTCTTTGAGCAGCTTCGGGAAGGTCTTGATTGGATCGCGGGATTTTTCGTGTTCCAGCTCTTCCCTTGTTCGGTACACGCCGTGCGCAGGGTCCCGCATGGAGTGCCCCACGAACCGGTAGGTCTTGGCCTCGATCAGCACGGGAGTGCGGTCTTTCCGCGCCCGGCGCACCGCATCGCCGACACGGTCACGCACCGCGAGCACATCCATGCCGTCCACCACGTCGTGCGCCATGCCGTAGGCCTCGGCCTTTTCGTGCAAGTGTTCCGGTCGGCTCATGGCCACGGCGATCGGTGTCCCCATCCCGAAGTGATTGTTCTCGCACACGAACACCACGGGCAGGTTCCACAGCGCGGCCAGATTGAGGGCCTCGTGGAACATGCCGCCATTAACCGCCCCGTCGCCGAAAAAACAGGCCGCAACCTGGTCGCCCCCGCGGTACGAGATCGCCAGCCCCACGCCCACCGCCAGCGCCAAGTGCTCGCCCACGATCGCGTAGCCGCCGAGGAACCCGCGCGGCGCATCGAAAAGATGCATGGAGCCGCCTTTGCCGCGGCATAGGCCGGTGGCTTTGCCGAAGAGTTCGGCCATCACCGCCTTGGGGTCGCTGCCACGCGCCAGCGCATGACCGTGATCGCGATAATACACGAGCACGTAATCGTCGGGCCGCAGCGCGGCGATCGCACCCGTGGCCACCGCCTCCTGCCCGTTGTAGAGGTGACAAAATCCGCCGATCTTTCCCAACGTGTACATTTCCGCCGCGCGCTCTTCGAATCGGCGGATCAACAACATGGTGCGATATAGCGCGACAATGTCGTCGGGCATGGCGTGGGGTAAACGAGGATCAAACAGCGTAGAGCCGTGGGGATCTTAGCGACCGGCAGAACGGGAAGTCAATGGGCGCCGGCGTCGCTTCCCCGGCTCGCTCCTGAACGAGCTAGACAGGCTCCGAGACCTCGATCGGCGCCTTGAGAAACGCGGCCACGCGTTGCGCCACACCTTCGGGGTCGAGCCCGTGGTGCTTCCGTAACAGAGATTGGGCGCCGTGTTCCACGAACGCGTCCGGCAGCCCGATCCGGCGGACTTCCACGCCCCGAACATCGGCCTGCTCGAACAGCTCCAGCACGGCGCTGCCGAATCCGCCCATCAACACATGGTCTTCTATCGTGACGACCCGGCGCACGCGTTCGGCCACGTCGAGCAGCAATTCGCGGTCCAGGGGTTTGACGAACCGGGCGTTGACCACCGTCGCGGCCACCCCGCGGTCGCGCAACAGATCCGCGGCTCTCAACGCCACGGGTACCATGGCGCCGATCGCCACCAGCGCCACGTCGTCGCCGTCGCGCAAAATTTCGCCGCGGCCGATCGGCAACGGCACGATCGTGGGGTCCAGGGCAACGCCCTCGGACTCGCCCCGCGGGTAACGCAGGGCACAAGGGCCGGGGTGCATCAGCCCGGTCAGCAGCATGTGGCGCAATTCGTTTTCGTCCTTGGGGGCCATGACCACGATGTTCGGTACGTGCCGCAGGTACGCGAAATCGAACGCGCCGTGGTGCGTGGCGCCGTCTTCGCCCACCAGTCCACCCCGGTCCATACAGAACAGCACCGGCAGATTTTGGAGGCACACGTCGTGGACGACCTGATCGTATGCGCGCTGGAGGAACGTCGAATAGATCGCCACCACGGGCCGCGCGCCGTCCACCGTCAACCCCGCGGCGAAGGTGACGGCGTGTTGCTCGGCGATCCCCACGTCGTAGTACCGATTCGGAAACTCTTTCGCGAACAGGTTCAGGCCCGTGCCCTCGGGCATGGCCGCGGTGATGGCTACGACCTCGGGTCGCTCGCGGGCCAGTTGGATCAAGGTGTTGGCGAACACCGAGGTGTACGACGGCCGGCCGGACTTTTTCTTGAACAGTCCGGTCGCGGGATCGAACGGCGTCACCCCGTGGAACGCAATCGGGTCGCGCTCCGCCGGTTCGTAGCCCTTGCCCTTCTTGGTGATCACGTGAACGAGCAGTGGACCGGACAGGCGTTTGACGTTTTCGAACGTCGTGACCAGATGGTCCAGGCGATGGCCGTCGATGGGGCCGATGTACCGGAAGCCCATCTCTTCGAACAGCAACCCGGGCACCAGCAGCCCCTTCATGCTCTCTTCGGCTCGCTTGGCCATTTTGAGCATGGGTTTGCCGATTTTCGGAATGTTCCGGAGAATGGTTTCGGTCTCTTCCTTGACCCTCGTGTACAGCTTGCCCGTGATCAGGCGGGTCAGATAGGCGGACAAGGCCCCGACGTTCTCCGAGATCGCCATGGTGTTGTCGTTCAAGACCACGATCAAGTCGGTCTTGAGCGCGCCGGCCTGGTTGAGCCCTTCGAACGCCATCCCGGCGGTCATGGATCCATCACCGATGATGGCGATCACTTTGTGCGCGGCGTCGTGTTCTGACCCTGGACTCAGCAGGTCTCGCGCCTTGGCCATGCCCAGGGCGGCCGAGATCGACGTGGCGGCGTGCCCCGCGCCGAAGGTGTCATACGGGCTTTCGTTGCGCCGCAAAAACCCGCTGATGCCGTTCCACTGGCGGAGCGTGGCGAACCGGTCGCGTCGACCCGTCAGGATCTTGTGCGCGTAGGCCTGGTACCCCACGTCCCACACCAGCCGGTCCCGCGGGGTGTCGAACACGTAGTGCAGCGCGACGTTGAGATCCACCGCGCCCAGCGGGCCCGCGAAGTGCCCCCCGTTGGCCGCGAGCGTCCGCACGATGACCTCGCGCAGTTCCGCCGCGACCTGAGGGAGCTGTTCCGGCGCGAGCCGGCGCAGATCTTCGGGGCGATTGATTTCGTCGAGCAACGCCATGGGATCAAGATCTCCGATCGAGAATATACCGTGCCAGGGCTCGCAGCGGTTCGGCTGCGTCGTCGAATTGGGCGATCGCGTCGAGCGCGTCTTGGACCCATTGCTCGGCAATCCGGTGCGACGCGTGCGCCCCGATCACCGCGGGATACGCCCATTTCCGTTGGGCCCCGTCTTTGCGGGTGGCTTTGCCCATCTCCTGCGGGGTGGCGTCGACATCCAACAGATCGTCGGCGATCTGAAACGCCAACCCCACGCCGCTCCCGTACCGCGTGAGGGCGCTGAGCTGGCGGTCGTCGGCTCCCCCCAGGATGCCGCCGATGCGCACGGCCGCGCGGATCAACGCGCCGGTCTTCCGCGAGTGAATGCCGTCCAGCGTCGCGAGCGCGGCCGCGCGGCCGGCGTCGTCCGACGCGGTGCGCGCCGACGGGGGTTCGGTGCGGAGGTCCAACACCTGCCCGCCGACCAACCCGTCGGCCCCGCTCGCGGCTGCGAGCTCGGCCACCGCGGCCAACCGCGATTCGGCGGGGACATCGCCCTCGCACCGAGGATTGGCGAGCGCGCCGAACGCCAGCGCCTGTAGGACGTCGCCGGTCAGGATCGCGACGTCTTCGCCGTACACCCGATGGCTGGTGGGGCGGCCGCGCCGCAGGTCGTCGTTGTCCATGGCCGGGAGATCGTCGTGGATTAACGAGTAGGTGTGGATCAATTCCAACGAAACCACCAACGGCAGGATGCTTTGACTGTCGCCGCGCACCGCGTCGCACGCGGCCAGCGCGAGGATGGGTCGGATCCGTTTTCCCCCGCCCAACACGCTGTATTCGACGGCCTGGCGCAGCAGCGTCGGCGTTCCGTCCGACCCGGGGAGGGCGTCCCGGAGCGCCTGTTCGACTTGGCTCCGCCGCTCCGCGAGATACGTGTCGAGCGGGGCTTTAGCGGCCGGTGCCGGCATCGTCCGCGTCAACGTCCTCTTCGGTTGGAGCGGCGTCCGGCGCTGGAAAGGGCCGAACCTTCTTGCGTCCGTCGTTTCCCAATAAAATCTCCACCCGCCGGTCCGCCTCGTCCAGCAGTTTCAAACAACTCTTGGAGAGCTTGACCCCTTCTTCAAAGGCTTTGAGCGATTCGTCGAGCGACAGATCCCCCCGCTCCAAGGTCTGAACGAGCGCTTCGAGGCGTCCCAGGGCTTCTTCGAACTTCAGCGCGGCCATCGCGGCATTCCATGAAGAGCCAGCATCTTAACAACGGTGAAACGAGGGGTCAAGACGACGCGGGCGGCGGGGCGCCAGACTTCGAACGTCGCCGGCGCCGCCGGCGAGGCGTGGTCGGGGAATGGCCCGGACCCTGAGCCTGTGGAGCCGGGCGAGCCGATCCGCCACGCTCGCGATGGCTGGGGCCCGGACTCCGCCGCGGTCCTTCGCCCGACGGACGGGACCGTCGCGCCAGGGCGGTGACCGGCTCGAACCAGTCGTCCTCGGCCCATTCCACCGGGATCTTGTGTCCGATGAAGGCCTCGATTGATTCGAGCGCCATCACGTATTCCTCGCACGCCAGCGAGATCGCCTTGCCCGCGGCGCCCGCCCGGGCCGTGCGGCCGATCCGGTGCACGTAGTCCTCGGGGTCCTGCGGGATGTCGTAGTTGACGACGATCGAAACGCCTTCGATGTGCAGCCCGCGCGAGGCCACGTCGGTCGCGACCAGGATCTTGAGCTCTCCGCTCTTGAAGCGATCGAGGTACTTGAGCCGCTTGGGTTGGGGGATGTCGCCGGTGATCGCGCGGGCGCTGTACCCGTGGCGGTTGAGATGGTCCGCGAGTCGTTCCCCGATCTGCCGGGTGTTCACGAAGATGAGCACGCGCTCCCAGCGCTCGCGACGCAGCAGCCCCGACAAGAGCGAGAGCTTGCGGGCTCGCTCCACGTGGTAGAGGACCTCCTGGATCTTCTCAGCGGTGACGCGCTGCGGGGTAATCGAGACCTTCTCGGGATTGTTCATGTGCTCGTAACACAACTCCATCACCCGCATGGAGAGAGTGGCCGAGAAGAGCATCGATTGGCGTTTGTCAAAGGGCGGCATCCGCCGAAGCAGATAGCGGATGTCGGCGATAAACCCCATGTCGAACATCCGATCGGCCTCGTCAATGACAATGACCTCGGTGCGCCGCAGGTCATAGACCTTCTGTTTGAAATAATCGATCAGCCGTCCGGGCGTGCCCACCAAGAGGTCCACGCCGGCGCCGAGCGCGTCGCGTTGTTTGGTGTAGTCCACCCCGCCGTAGACCGCCATCATCGACAGGCCGGTGCCGGAGCCGATCGCGCGCGCTTCCTGTTCGATCTGCACGGCCAGCTCACGGGTGGGCGCAACCACCAGCGCTCTGGGGCTCGAACGCGCGCCTTTGGGCGGTGCCGGGTTGCGCAGCAACCGCGTGAAGACGCTGATCAGAAACGCCGCGGTCTTCCCGGTGCCGGTCTGGGCCTGGCCCGCCACGTCCCGGCCCGCGAGCGTGATGGGCAGCGTGCGTTCCTGGATCGGGGTGCAATGGGTGTAACCGAGGCGGTCCAGGCCGTGCAAGACCTCCGGTGGGATCGGTAACGAGCGAAACGTCGTCGAGGTCGTGAGGCGGAGGCCGGAAGGTTCTCCGGGAACACCCGGGGCCGGTTCCGCCCCGGGGACAGGCAAACTTTCAGTCACGGCGCGGATCATACCAAAGCGGTGGGCGGCTTCGCAAGACGAAGTTCCAGACGAGTTCAATCCGGGGACCCCTTCCGCGCCCGGCGGGTCGCCCACCGGATCTGCCGGAGGATACCGCGGAACACGCGGACCTCGCGCGGCGAGGGTTGGGCGCGGTTGATGAAACCGCGCAACTCGTGGAGCAAGCGGCGGCCTTGGGGCGGCTGGAGGAATCCGATGAAATGGAGGGTCTCGTCGAGATCGTCGGTGAGCCCGTCGAGCTCAGCGCCCGAGGCCAGCTCGGGCGCTGGCGCGGATGCAGGAGCCGTGGTGCGGGTGAGTTCGTAACACCCGAGGAGCACGGCCTGCGCGAGATTGAGCGAGGGCTGCGCGGGATCGGTCGGCACCGCCACGAGTTGGTGGCACAGCGCCAATTCGTTGTTGGAAAGGCCCGAGCGTTCAGGGCCGAACACCAGCGCGGTGTCGTGCGCGTGCGCGCGTTCGACCAGCCCCGGAGCGGCGTCGGACAGCCAGACCGCGTCGGGTCGGTCGGGCCGGGTCATCCCGAACCCCGCGGCCCACTGCACGTCTTGGAGGGCCTCGCGCAGGTTGGCATGGAGGCGGGCGCCCTCGATCACGTCTCGCGCGCCGTACGCCATCTTCAACGCGTCGGCGGTGAGGTGGCCGCACTCCGGGGCCACCAGGTGCAGCTGCGAAAACCCCATGTTCTTGAGCGCGCGCGCCGCGGCCCCGACGTTGCCGGGGTGCTCGGGACGGACCAAGATCACGCGGAGACGACGGCGCCAAGCGGCGTCCGCAGGCTCCGCCGCGGGCGTGACGCCGACATCCATAGTTGGAATGTGCAGGTCGTGATCCATCGCTGCTCGCGCGAGTATACGCCTTGCAAAAGGCACCCGTCTATGGTAAGAGATGCCGTTCGCCGGAACGGGCGGCGGACCAACAATCACACACGCGCGTGGAGGGTGCTGGCGGTCCCGGACGCCGGGTCCAGCGACCCAGTGAAGCGCGCGGCGGATCAACCTACATAAGGAGCGGAGTATGTCGGACGTGGGACTGAAAGAACTGCTGGAGGCCGGGGTGCACTTCGGCCACCAGACCAAGCGGTGGAACCCGAAGATGAAAAAGTACATCTTCGGGGAGCGCAACGGGGTGTACATTATCGACCTCCAGAAGACGGTCAAAAAGTTCGGCGAGGCGTACGCCTTTGTCCGGGATACCGTGGCCGAGGGCGCGACCGTGCTGTTCGTGGGAACCAAACGACAGGCGCAGGACATCGTGGAGACCGAGGCCAGACGCTGCGGCATGTATTACGTCAACCAGCGGTGGTTGGGCGGGATGTTGACCAACTTCCAGACGCTGCGAAAAAGCGCCGACAAGCTCAAGAAGCTCGAGACGGCGAAGACCGACGGCAGCCTGGACCGCTTGACGAAGAAGGAGGCCGCGGGCATGGAGAAGGAACGCGCCCAGCTCGAGAAAATCTTGGGTGGGATCAAGACGATGACGGAGCTGCCCGGCATCGTGTTCCTGATCGACTGCAAGAAAGAAAACATCGCGGTGCGCGAGGCGAACCGTCTCGGCATCCCGGTGGTGGCGATTGTCGATACCAACTGCGATCCCGACGAGGTCGACTACGTGATTCCCGGCAACGACGACGCGATTCGAGGGATTAAATTGATCACGGCGCGGGTGGCCGACGCGGTGATCGAGGGACGGCAGTTGTACGCCGCGAGAATCGAGGAACAGGCCAAGGCCACCGCGGTGTCCGCCGGCCGCGAAATGGCGGAGTTGGCCGCTGCCGAGGGACGGTAACGTGGCGGCCGTGGACGCCGCGCTCGTCAAGCAGCTCCGCGAGCGGACGGGCGCCGGAATGATGGACTGCAAACAGGCCTTGGAGCGCTACGCCGGGGACCTGGACAAGGCGGCGGAGTGGCTGCGCGAGCGTGGCGCGGCGGTGGCCGCCAAGAAAGCCGACCGCGCGGCCAGCGAAGGGATGATCGGCTCGTACGTGCACGCCGGGGGCAAAATTGGCGTGATGGTGGAGGTCAACTGCGAGACCGATTTTGTGGCCCGAAACCCCGAATTTCAAACCTTGGTCAGGGACCTCGCGATGCACATCGCGGGGACGCCGACCACCCCGCGCTACATTACCCGGAAAGAGATTCCCGAGAGCGTCCTGATCGAGGCCCGGGAGCGCTTTACCGAGGAGGCCCGTCAGACCGGGAAACCCGACAAGGTGATCGCTCAGATCGTTCAAGGCCGTCTGGACAAATTCAGCGCCGAAATTTCGTTGATGGAGCAACCGTTCGTCAAAGATCCCTCGCTGACGATCGACGCGCTGGTCACCGAGAAAATCGCCAAGATCGGCGAGCGAATCTCGGTACGGCGCTTCGTCCGCTATCGCCTGGGAGAGGATGACCGTCACGCATAGCTCATCGGAGAACCGAGGCGCCAGGCGCGGCTGATGCGCCGTCCGCGGCGGGCTGGTCGCTGGTTCTCAGACACCTCGTGGCCGATCTCAAATATCGTCGAGTCCTGCTGAAGTTGAGCGGCGAAGTGCTCGCGGGCGAGCGAGGCTACGGGATCGAGCCCGCCGTCGTGAGCGAAGTGGCCGACCAACTCCAAGAGGTCAACGCGCTGGGCGTGGAGCTGGCGATCGTGATCGGCGGCGGGAACATCTTCCGGGGCCTGGCGGCCGCCGCCACCGGCATCGAACGATCGTCGGCCGATTACATGGGCATGCTGGCCACCGTGATGAACGCGCTGGCGCTGCAGAGCGTGCTCGAGAGCAAAGGCGTGGTGACGCGCGTCCAATCCGCGATCGAGATGCGGCAACTGGCGGAGCCGTACATCCGTCGACGGGCGATCCGCCACCTCGAAAAGAAGCGGGTCGTGATCCTCGCGTGCGGGACCGGCAACCCCTATTTTTCGACCGACACGGCGGCCGCGCTCCGCGCGATGGAAATCGGGGCCGAAGTGATTCTCAAAGGCACCAAGGTGGACGGCGTATACGATCGCGACCCCCTGAAGGACCGAAGCGCGACGATGTTCTCGCGACTCACTTTCTTCGATGTGATCGAGAAGGGTCTCGCGGTGATGGACAGCACCGCGGTGACCCTCTGCATGGAAAACCGTCTCCCGATCATCGTCTTCAACCTCAAGGAAAAGACCAACATCAAGCGAATCGTGTTGGGTGAAGCTCTGGGGACGGTGGTGGAGGGCGAACGGGTCCGTGGGTAGGAGCAGGGCGTGGATGTGAAGCGAAAGGGCGCGGAGCGGATGGACCACGTGGTCGAGCACTTGCGTCGTGAGCTCGCCACCATCCGCACGGGGCGCGCCTCGCTCTCGCTCTTGGACAGCGTCCAGGTCGATTACTACGGCACGTTGATGCCGCTCAAACAGGTCGCGAGTCTCGCCGTTCCCGAGAGCCGCCTGATCACGATCCAACCGTGGGAACCGGGGCAGATCCCCGAGATCGAAAAGGCGATTCAAGGCGCCAACCTCGGCCTCCAACCGTCCAACGACGGAAAGACGATTCGGCTGGCGATCCCGCCGCTCACCGAAGAGCGACGCAAGGAATACGTAAAGGTCGCGCGTCGGATGGGCGAAGAGGCGAAGGTCGCGGTCCGCAACGTACGCCGGGACGTCAACGACGAGCTCAAGAAGGCCCAGAAAGCCGGCGAGCTGTCGGAGGACGCCCAACGTTCCGCCCAAGACGACATCCAGCGCCTCACCGATCAATACGTAACCCGAGTCGACGAGATTTTGGCCAAGAAAGAGGCCGAAATCCTGGAAGTGTAACGGTCGCAGAGAGAGGGAGCTCATGGCTGAACGCACCGGCTTCGTCAACACCTCGTTGATCCTCTATTTGTGCGCTGCGCTCGTCGTCATGGGGGCGATCGGCGCGTTTCCGGTCGCAGGATGGGCGGCGTTTGTGCCGTCCCAAGCCGCCATGTCGGCGCCCGCGTTCGATCGCGAGGCCGACATGGCGCGGTTGAAGACCCATCTGGAGCGCAAGGTGGTTGCCCAACGCCTGGCGGACTGGGGACTCGGGCCGCAGGACGTCGCCTCACGACTCGGACAACTCAGCGACGCGCAGATCCATCAAGCCGCGGTCCAGCTCGACAGCGTGCAGCCCGGCGGCGACAGCGGGCTGGGAGTGATCATCGGTCTGTTGGTGATTGCGATACTGGTCGTGGTGCTGCTTCAGCTCACAGGCCACCGGATTGTGATCACGAAGTAACCGGAGGTTACGGACACGCGTCGCGGCATGCGCCGGAACAAGGGGGCGTGGCTCCAGTGGAAGACGGGCGGGGTAGTGATGGTCTTACTGTCGCTCGGCTGCGCGGGAGCCGAATCCCTCGCGGACCCCTCGGCCCGTGAAGCTCCCTCCGGACCCTCCGTTCATCGGATCCTCGGCGTTCCCTTTGTTCCGGGGGAGCCCGGGGCCTGCGGCCCCGCGGCGCTAGCGAGCGTGCTGGCTTTCGACGGCGATCCCGTGACCGTCGAGGAGATCCTCCGGACCGTCGGGGCCCCGTCCCTGGCGGGCGTGTTGCCGATGGACCTTGAGCGGTTCGCGGCCGGACGCCGCGCCGGGGTCCAGACGACGGCCGGATCACTGGCCTGGCTGCGTGAACGGGTCGCGAGCGATCATCCCGTTGTGGCGTTTCTCGACCTGGGAGTCGGTCCCGTGCGTCAAGGGCACTTTGTCGTGGTGGTGGGATACGACGACGAGGCCGAGCGGGTGGTCCTCTATTCCGGAAAGGACCCCGACGCGGCGATGTCCTACCGCCGCTTCACCGCCGCGTGGCGCCGAGCCGCCTTTTGGGCCCTCACGCTCGGAGGGCCGGCGGGCGACGACGGCAACCGGCTCTCCGCGTCATGAGCACGGGTTCCCGTGGATCTCTCGTACATCCCCCGGGTTGGCTGACTGCGCTGATCGTGGCGTGGGCCATCGCCGCGTGGGGCTGTTCCACGGTTCGGTCGGTCCATGTGGTCACGCTTCGCGATCCGCTGAGCCCCAACGAGCACGTCGCGCTGGGCGTGGCGTACGAGCGCGAGGGCAAGCAAGATCTGGCCAAGCAGGAATACGAGAACGCGTTGCGCGCGCAGCCCGATCACGCGCAGGCGTTGGTGAACCTCGGGAACCTTGCCGCGCAGCGGGGAGCGTTTGACGACGCGGAGGCCTGGTATCGGCGCGCGGTGCGCGTGGGGGGGAAAGAAGCGGCGCCGGGCGCCAACAACCTCGCGTGGCTGTACCTGACCCAGGACAAGCGGCTCGCCTCCGCGGAGTCGCTGGCGCGAAAGGCCATTGCGTGGGATCCCAAGCCCGAGTATGCCGACACGTTGGTCGACATCCTGATCAAGACCCGTAAACCCATCGAGGCCGGCCGGGCGATCGACGACGCCATCGCCCTGGCGGGCGACGATCCTCAACAGGCCGAGCAGGTTCGGACCATGTTCGCGGACGAGACGCAGGCGGTGGCCCATCTGGCGTTCGAACAGGGAAAAGCCAAGCTTGCGGCGGGAAAACCCGACGAGGCGGAACTCCTCCTTCGGGAGGCGATCCGACGGGACGGTGAACGGGCCACGGACTACCTGGTGCCCCTCGCCGAGGCGCTGTTGGCCTCGAATCGGCCGGACGACGCCGTGCGTATCATCGACCAGGGACAGTCGGCGGTGCCGCCGCTCGCCAATTTTTCCGAGAAGTCGCGGGTCCTCGCCCAAGCGGCGCACGCCCGAAGCAAGGTCCTGTTCCAGGACGGTCAGTTGGAGTCGGCCGAGGCGCTCGTGCGGGGCGCGCTTCGCTGGGATCCGTCTCGCGCCCCACACTACCTCGACACGTTGGCGCAGGTGCTGATCGCCCAGGACAAGCCGTATGAGGCGGGCAAAGTGATCGATGAAGCCGATTCGCTCGTCCCCGTCGGCGACGTGGAACTCCGCGCCCGTCTGTTTGACCGCAAAGCCGAGCTCTTCACCTCTCAGGGACTCACCGCCGAAGCCAAGGGTGCGGCGCAGCAGGCCGAGGCGATCCGGAAGGCCGCAACTCCGTGACGGCGGCCGTGGCCGCGCTGCGTCCCACCGTGGCTCACGTCGACCTTCGTGCGCTCCGCGACAATTTGAGGCAAGCCCGTCGCCTGGCGGGAGGACGCGAGATCATCGCGGTCGTGAAGGCCGACGCGTACGGTCATGGCGCGGTGCCGGTGGCTCGCGCGCTGGCCCAGGACGGAGTGGCCCGGTTCGGCGTCGCGCTGGTGGAAGAGGGCCGCGCGCTTCGCGATGCCGGGGTGCAAGGCGAAGTCATCGTCTTGGGCGGGTTCACGGCGGACCAAGCGCCCGAACTCACGGAGCTTGGACTGTCGGCGACCGTCTTTCACCTCGATCACGCCGCGGCGCTCGACGCGGCGGCCCGGCGCGCCGGACGCGTCGTGCCGATCCACCTCAAAATCGATACCGGGATGGGCCGCCTGGGCTTTGCAGTGGCGGAGGCGGTTCGAGCGCTGTCGCGCCTTGCGGAGTGTTCTGGGCTTCGCGTCGAAGGACTGATGACCCATTTCGCGGACGCGGACTTGGCGGACCCCGCGTACGCGCGAGAGCAGATCGCGCGATTTGACGCCGTCGCCGACGCGGCGCGGCGCGCCGGAGTGGGGGTGCCGATGCGGCATGCCGCAAACAGCGCGGCGTTGATCAAAGGCCCTGATGGCCTGGCCAATCCGACGAAGCACCCCAGTGACGGTCCCCTGTACGACGCGGTCCGCCCCGGAATCATGTTGTACGGGTGTCGGCCGGGACCCGACGTGGGCGGGGTGGAGTTGCGGCCGGTGCTCACGCTGGCGACCAGGGTGTTACTGCTCAAACGCGTGCCGGCGGACACGCCGATCAGCTATGGCCGCACGTTCGTGACGCGACGCGAGAGCCTCATCGCGGTGCTCCCCATTGGGTACGCCGACGGCTACCCCCGGGCGTTGTCCAATCGCGGATCGGTCCTGGTTCGCGGCCGACGAGCGCCGGTGGTGGGTCGGGTCTGTATGGACCTCACGATGATCGACGTGACCGACGTGCCGGGCGCAGCCGAGGGTGACGACGTGGTGCTGATCGGCGCGCAACGCGACGCGGCGCTTCCCGCGGAGGAGGTGGCTGATGCGGCCGGCACCATCGCCTACGAACTGTTGTGTGGGATCGGGCCGCGGGTGCCTCGTCGGTACGTGGACTTCGCGAACGCGGTGACGCCATGATCAGAGGCCTGGAGTGGCTCGGGCGGAGCACCATCGCGCTGCTCCGGGAGATGGGTGACCTGTCGATGCTGTTGTGGGGCGTGGTGCGGGGCGTCCTCGCGCGGCCGTTGGACGTGCGGTTACACGTCAGACAGATGGAAGAAGTCGGCACCAAGTCGATCCCGGTGGTGGTGATCACGGGCTTGTCGACCGGGATGGTGCTGGCGTTGCAAAGCTACAACGGGTTCCAACGCTTTCAGGCCGAGAGTCTGGTGGGGACGGTCGTGGCGCTCTCGATGACCCGCGAGTTGGGCCCCGTGCTGACCGGCCTCATGGTAGCGGGCCGAGCGGGCGCGGCGATGGCGGCGGAACTGGGCACCATGCGCGTGACCGAACAGATCGACGCGTTGGCCTCGATGGGCGTCAACCCGGTGAAGTACCTGGTTCTCCCGCGGTTTCTTGCGGGACTGATCATGCTCCCGATTCTGACGGTGTTTGCGGACATCATCGGCGTTGCGGGCGGCTACGGGGTTTCGGTGCTGCTGCTCGACGTCAACCCCACGGTGTACATGAAACGCACCTTCGATTATCTCGAGGTCGCCGACGTGTATGGGGGCCTTCTCAAGGCGGTGGTCTTCGGCGGGATCATCGCGTTGATCAGTTGTCAGCGAGGTTTCACCGCGAGCGGGGGGGCGGAGGGCGTGGGGCAGGCGACCACGGGTGCGGTCGTGGTGTCATGCGTGTTGATCTTGATCTCGGATTATTTCATGACGGCGTTGCTGTATTAACCGGTCACGCATCGCGTCGATGATCGACATCGAGGACCTGCACAAGCGCTTCAACAGCAAGGTGGTGCTGGCGGGACTGACCTTGACCATCGAGCACGGGGAAACCATGGTGGTGATCGGGGGAAGCGGGACCGGAAAAAGCGTATTGCTCAAACACGTGATCGGTCTGATGAAACCCGATCGGGGGCGGGTGCTGGTCGACGGCCAAGAAGTAGGGCAATTGGACGAAGCGCGCCTGACCGAGATCCGCAAGAAATTCGGCATGCTGTTTCAGGGGTCGGCGCTGTTCGATTCGCTCTCGGTGTGGGAGAACGTGGGGTTCTGGCTGGCCAGGCACTCCGCGCTGTCCGCCCGGCAGATCCGGGAGGTGGCGCGCGAGAAACTCGCCCTCGTGGGCCTCAAGGGCGTGGAAGATCTCATGCCGGCCGAGCTGTCCGGCGGGATGAAAAAGCGCGTGGGGCTCGCGCGCGCGATCGCCCACGACCCGGAGATCATGCTCTACGACGAGCCCACTACGGGGCTGGATCCCATCATGGCCGACGTGATCAACGAATTGATCATCCGCCTCAAGGAGCAGCTCAAAGTCACGTCGATCGCCATCACCCACGACATGACCAGCGCCTATAAGATCGCTGACCGCATCGCGATGTTGTACCAGGGGCGGATTCTGGAGGTCGGCACACCCGACGAAATCCGGGGGAGCGCCAACCCGGTCGTCCGGCAGTTCATCACCGGCAGCGCGGAGGGGCCCATTGCCGTCATGTAACGCGTCACCGGCGGGATGCCGGCTATGAAGGCCTTGAGCCTCGAAGCGCGCGTGGGCGCCGTGGTGGCGCTCGCGCTGGGGTTATTGTTGTGGAGCAGTTTTCAACTCAAGGATTTCGCCTTTCGGCCGGTCGAGGGCGTGCGGGTCTCGACGCTGTTTGATTCGGCCGCGGGGTTGGACAAGAACGCGCCGGTGAAGATGGCGGGCGTGCCGATCGGTGAGGTCGAGACCATGGCGCTGGAAGATTCCCGCGCCAAGGTCGTCATGCGCATCCGACCGGAGGTGAAAATTCCCAAAGGGAGCCGGGCGGTGGTCAAAGCCTCCGGGTTGTTGGGGGACAAATACATCGAAATCCTTCCGGGCCGCGAGCCGGGGACGCTGGAGGACGGCGCGCAGATTCCGCAGGAGGAGGGCACGGCTGATTTGGACGCGCTGATCAATCGCTTCGGCGCGATCGCCGACGACGTCAAGGCCGTGACCGCGTCGCTGCGCAACGTGTTGGCGAGCTCAGAGGGCGAACAGTCGCTCAAGGAGATCGTCGCTCATTTCAGGAACGTCGCGGAGAACCTCGATCACATCATGGCGGAGAACCGCGAGGGCATCAGGGAGACCGTGGCGCACGCGGAAGAATTCATGCGGTCGTTGCGGGAGGAGGGGCCCAAGCTCGTCGCGACCCTCAACCGGATCGCGGACCGCCTGGAGCGAGGGGACGGCACGCTCGGCAAGCTGCTCACCGACGAAGCGGTTTACCAAAAACTCGACGACGCGCTCGCCAATCTCAACACCGTGTCGAAGAATCTGGAAGAGGGCAAGGGCACGCTGGGCAAGTTGATCAACGACGACGAAGCATACGAAAAGCTCAACACCGCGCTCACCGGCCTGAGCGGCACGCTGAACAAGATCGACCAGATCCGCATCACCTTGGGCGGCGGTGCCGACGTGCAGACCGACACCGGGGATTACCGAGGCTACGTGAACGTGGCGCTCACGCCGCGCGAGAACAAGAGTTATTTCTTTGAAGTGGTGAACGACCCCCGCGGAAAAGTGCAAAAGACCGTCAACCTGTTCACCACTAACGGCGTCACTACGGAAGTCGAGCAAATCAGCTTTGAAACGAAGGTCAAGTTCTCGCTGGAATACTTCCGGCGGTTCGGCAACGTGGGCGTGTTCGGAGGCTTGATCGAGAACAGCTTCGGATTTGGTGCCGACTACTTCTTCGACGATCCGGGGCTGAAATTCAGCCTGCAGTTGTGGGACTTCAGCAGCGACGATCCGCTCAACGAGCGTGTCCGCGCCAAAGCCACCGCCCGATACACGTTCCTCGACTATCTCTATATCCAGGCGGGCTACGACAATCCCTTCAACCGGGAGCTCGACACCGGGTTCGTCGGAGTCGGGCTTGCGTTCGACGACGAGGACCTCAAGTACCTGATCGGCAGCGGGCTGGGGAGGGCGACGCTGGGAACTGGGAACTAGGTAATCGCCGGGGCACCGGGGCTCCCCCCGCGTGCGCGACATTTCCGGGGACCCGCTGAAGCCAACACTCAGCGAGTGTGCCCCCGCTCGAAGTTCCTCATCACCGACCCCCATTCCGATGACGCCCTTATCCGTGAGGCCTGATGCGTGAGCACCGCTGGGAAACGCAGGCATCCCTGAGGTTTGACGAGGTGGTCCGTCTGTGCCGCCGCTTGGAGGCGGCTAGACTGCCGATGCGTTCAGTGGATCGGCTCGGGGCGTGCTACTTCGAGGAGTTCTGGGTCGATCGTTTGGACGAGATCACGCGGCTCGATCCGTGGCCGATTGAAGAAATCACGCTCATCGAGTCGGATGAGACATGGTCCGGCGACTTCTTTGTTCTCGCCGGGCAACACCACGAGCGCTATCGCGAGCACGTCACGATGGAGGCCTACTTGTCGCTGAGCCATCCGTGGCGGATTCCGAGTCACGTACGCGTCGTGCTCCACGAACGCGAGGCCATGTGCTGGATCGGGTTTCGCGACACCCATGGGTTCATCCGCGTCCGCGTGGTCCCGACCGAAATTGTCACTCCCGGGGAAGGCGAGGTGGATGTGCGCCGAGACCAGTGGGTCAGCGAGCGCGCCGACGCGTTCGCCGTCGCGATCGAGGCGCTGGAGTTGCCGCTGTTCGTGGACTGGTCCGAGGGCTTGCCCATGGTGGGTTCGGCGGAGCCCGGATGCCGGATTGCGGGATCGTGGCCCGATGCGTTTGGGCCGTGCCAGTTCGAGTACGTGGTGCTGGATCGATACCAGCTGCTGGTCCCCGCCGCGCGACTGGTCGAACGACTCGGTCCGCGGCCTGCGGGGCTGCGCACGTTTCTTTCCGGCTGGTCCCATGAGGCGCTTGCCGCGTTTCACCAGCTCCAACCGGCGTCGAAGCTGCTCTACCGCGGCTTCGTCCACGCCCGATTGGCCGACCTTTCCGCAATCGCCGACGCGGTCGCGCCTCGCGGGCGGGCGCTGACAACCTTGTGCGAGTTTCGGACCCTTGAGCTCCTACCGCAAGCGCACGAGGCCTACGCCGTGGTTGGAGCCATCGGTGACCGCGAAGGATTCACTCTCGAGATTCGTTTGAACCGGAGACCGCTGCCGGCGAATCAGACCAGCGCCTGGCTCGAAGCGTTATTAGGCGTTCCGGTCGTGTATACGCCGCTGGGGTTGTACTGAGCCTGACCGCCGTTGCTTAGGCGGCGGGATGCGAGGAGAGCCAGCGCTTCAGCGTAAGGGGCGTTTGCGCGTCGGAAAACACGAATCGGACGCCGACTCCCTGTTGGGTGCGCCGGACCACGCGCGCCTCCGTGGTGAGGGGTTGTTCGTCCCCGCTGGAGAGCGCGAAGCTCAGCTCGAGAATGGCGCCCACTTCGTAGGTGGCCGAGGTCTCCAGGAAACATCCGGTGAGACTCAGATCCTGCATGCGGGCCGACCGCTCGCCGGCGGAAGTCCGCACCCGGACCGCGCGTTCAACCGTCACGCGGGACCCCCAACGATCGTCAGATGACGCCTGAGACGATGGTGCCGAGCGTCGCATACGACTTTCCTCTACGACTAGAACGTTCAACGGCCGCGAACATGCGGCCGCGGCGGTGCCGCCACCCACCCCAGCAGAGAGTATAGCCGGTTCGCCGATTGGGACCAGGATACGCAAGGCGTTCGTCACGACGCTTGCGGCGGGGGGACATTCGCGGCAACGGTGCGCCGCGGGGTGCGGTAAAAGTACAGACCGGCCACCAGGGCCAGGACCACCGCGCCGTGGACCCCGACATCGAACAGGTACTGGGTGAACCGGATCTCGTCGATGGTCTCGGCGAGCACCATTTCGGCGCCCACGGTGAGGATCTTCCGGACCGCCGCGATGATTCCGACGTGCAGGAACGGCTCGAGACTGATCTCGCCGGTCTTGAGGAAATTGACGATGGTACGAAACAACTCCAACAGAATGACCACCAACAGCAGGTCGTTCAATAAGACCAGGATGGCTTTGGGCACGTGTGTGGTCGCCATCTCGGCGAACTCCCACCACCCATAGACGAACACGGCCATCCCGAGCAACAAGAAACTGATTCCGACCGAGATATAGCCGTACGTTTCGAGGCGTTCCATGAATTCGATGGACGGAAACCGGGATGTCCCAGGTAGCATCGGCACCTCCAGTGATGGCGCAGACGGCTTACATCCGCGCCAGATAGGCGGCGATCAGTAAGATGACGATCGCGACCAGCACGATCGCGACCTGAACTCGCGCCGCGGCGGTTTCGCGGCGGGCGGTGCCGGCGGCCGGTCCGCGTCCCGCGCTGGGTCCGTACGGATCGAGGATGAAGTCGTGTACGACCGACAGGCCGATCATCACCAACACCAGGAACAGCTTCAGCATCAACACGCCGCCCCAGGCTGATTCGATCCGCGCGGAGCCGCCTTCGTTCAGGACGTTGAAGAAGCCGGTCACAATGAGCAACACCAGGCTCACCCAGGCGAGCGATTTGAACCGCCGACCGACGCGCCGCGCGAGGTCCACGCCTTCTGATGACGCGTCCCGCGCGAGCGGCCGGATCACCGCGGCCAGCATGAGGTGGCCACCGAGAAACGCGGCGAGCGCCGCCAGATGCACCCACATGACCAGGTACGCGGGCACGGCGGCGGACTATACCACGGCGGCGCTGACGAGTCAAAATACGCGGCATTTCTTGCGGGGCCTTCGCGGACTCTGGTACAGTGCCGCCGTGGGTTCCCGCCGCCGATGACGATCGACGTCGTGCTGACCATTGGCCCCTGGCTGCTGTTGTTGGGGGTGCTCCTCACCAAGCTCTCCCGTCGCCTCAATGTTCCCGCCCTGCTGTTCTTTGTGATCGTCGGCATGTTGGCCGGCTCGGAGGGGCTGGGAGGCATCGCCTTCGAAAACTACCAGATCACCCAGGACGTGGGGCTGGTTGCGCTCGCGCTGATCCTGTTCGCCGGCGGGCTGGATACCAGCCCGCGTGCGTTCAGTCTGGGCATCTGGCCCGCCGTCAGTCTCGCCACGCTGGGCGTGGTCTTGACCGCCCTGGTGTTGGGCGTGTTCGCGGCGTGGTGGTTGGGGTGGTCGCTCCTCGAAGGCCTCTTGTTGGGGAGTATCGTCGGGTCCACCGATGCCGCGGCCGTGTTTCTCGTCCTTCGCAATCAGAACACGAAGTTGGCTCGACCCCTGGAGTCGACGCTGGAGGTCGAGTCCGGCATCAACGATCCGATGGCCGTGTTCATGACCATTGTGCTGACCGAAGTGTTGATGATCGACAAGGGGCTTTCGGTCGGTGACATTCTCCTCCGGTTGGGCTATCAGGCCGTATCCGGCACGCTGATCGGCATCGGCTTCGGCATCGCCGCGGCCTGGGCGATCAACCGCGTTCGACTCGAATCGACGGGCCTGTATCCGGTCATGACGTTCGCGCTGGGGCTGGGAACGTATAGCTTCACGGACGCGGTGGGCGGCAGCGGGTTCGTCGCGGTCTATCTGGCCGGCTTGATGATCGGTCAACGGCTCACGGTGTCGCAACGCCTCATCCTGGATTTTCACGACGGCTTGGCGTGGTTGATGCAAATCGTCATGTTCGTCGCGCTGGGCCTTCTCTCGTTTCCCAGTCGACTGTGGGCCGTCGCGGACGACGGCCTCATGCTGTCGGCCGTGCTGATGGTGGTCGCGCGTCCCGTGGCCGTGTTTGTGTCGCTGCCGTTCTCTCGGTTTACCCTGCGGGAACGATTATTGATTTCGTGGGTCGGGCTGCGCGGCGCCGTGCCGATCATCTTGGCCACCTTTCCGGTGCTGGCCGGGCTGCCGAACAGCCTGCTGTTTTTCGACCTAATCTTCTTCGCAGTGGTCACCTCGGTGCTGCTCCAGGGAACCACGATATCGTGGGCCGCCAGAGTGTTGGGGTTACGCAGTCAACGGCGGCCCGAGCCGCGTCATCGCCTGCACATCACGTCGATCGAACAGACCGACCGTCGCATCATGGACTACTACCTAGACCACAAGAGCCGGTCTGTTGGCCAGTTGATCAGGGACCTCCCCTGGCCTCACGAGACGTTCGTCGCCATGATCGTGCGCGGGGGGCACGTGCTTGCCCCCAGGGGTCAAACCCGGCTTGAAATCGGCGACCATCTTTTCGTCCTCTGCCGCAAGCGCGACCAACCCGAAATCACCCGGCTCTTTGAGGAGGGAATGGGTTCTGCTGCGGCCCCGACCGCGGAGCGCCCCGCACCGGAAACTGATCCGGGAATCGGGCGCGATTGATCGTGGTCTCGCGGCGGACGTACAATGCAGCCGGGTATGATCAACGGACAAAAACGACTTCCCGAGCCTCCTTCCGCGCCCGGGGTCTACGTCATGCGCGGGGCGGCAGGAAAAATCCTCTACGTCGGCAAGGCCAAATCCCTGCCGGATCGCGTCCGATCCTACTTTCAGCCGAGCTCCCGCCTTCCCCCTAAAACCGCGGCGCTGGTGTCCCAGGTGCAGGACATCGAGTACTTCGTCACCGGGTCCGAGCTGGAAGCGCTCATTCTTGAAAACAACCTGATCAAGAAACACCGTCCCCGATACAACATCGTTCTGCGCGATGATAAACACTATCCGTTCATCCGACTGGCCATGGAGGACCCGTATCCGCGGCCCGAGATCGTCCGCCGCGTGGCGCGAGACGGCGCGCGATACTTCGGGCCCTACGTGCCCACCAACGCGCTGCGCGAGACGTTGCGAGTCCTGCGGTACCTCTTTCCGCTGCCGAACTGCTCGATCACGATCGACGGTACCGCCGAGCGCGCCTGCATCGAGTACGAGATCGGCCGGTGCCTGGCGCCGTGTACCGGCCAACAAACCCGGTCGGACTATCGGGAGATGATCGATCAGGTCCGGTTGTTCCTGGAAGGACGCGATCGCGAATTGGTCCGGGTATTGGAGTCCCGGATGAGCGAGGCCTCGGAGGCGCTGCGGTTCGAAGAGGCCGCCAGGCTGCGAGACCAGATCGCGCGGATCGACACGGTATTGGAGCGACAGCGCATCACGTCCACGCGGCTGGAGGATCAGGACGTGGTGGCGCTCGTGCGCGAGGGAGACGCCGCCGACGTGCAGGTGCTGTTCGTCCGCGGCGGGATGCTGATCGGGCGAAAAGACTTCTACTTCGAGCGGGCCGAGCCTGACGCCGCGGCGTTGCTCACCGCGGTCTTGCAGCAGTTTTACGACCGCGAGACCGTCGTGCCCCCGGAAATCGTGTTGCCGGTCGATCTCCCCGACGAAGGCGTGCTCGCCTCGTGGCTCACGGCGCGACGAGGCACGAGCGTTCGACTGACCACGCCGTCCCGCGGACCGGACGCCGCGCTCCTCGCGTTGGCGCGGGAGAACGCGGAAGCCGCAATGGCCGATCACCGACGGCGGGAGCGCGCGGGCGAGGCCGAAGCCCGGGAGCTCCAGCGCGTGCTGGCGCTCCCCCGCTGCCCGCGACGGATCGAAGCGTTCGACATTTCGAACTTTCAGGGCGACCAAGCGGTGGGGTCAATGGTGGTGTGGGAAGGCGGAAAGATGAAAAAATCGGACTACCGCAAGTTCGAAATCAAGACGATCCAGGGAGCGAACGACTTCGGCATGCTCTACGAGGTAGTGAGCCGACACTACGCCAGGGTGCAGGACAAGGGCGGCCCGTGGCCCGACCTGATCGTGATCGACGGGGGCCGCGGGCAACTGAACGCCGCGATCGATGCGTTGCGGGCGCTCGACATCCCGGTCGGGAACGAGGGCCCCGCGGCGATCGGCCTGGCGAAGGAACGCGGGGACAAGGGGGAACGGATCTTCCGGCCGGGCGAGGCCGACCCCGTCACGCTCGATCCCGGGGCCGCGTCCACTCGGCTGCTCCAACGAATTCGGGACGAAGCGCACCGCTTTGCCATCACCTATCATCGCGCGGTGCGCCACCGGCGCCTGGCCCAGTCGCGACTGGATGCCGTGGTAGGGATCGGGCCCGCGAGAAAACGGGCATTGCTCGCGAGGTTCGGGAGCGTGGAACGACTCGCCGACGCCACGGAAGAGGAGGTCAGCGCCGTTCCCGGAATTCCGCAGGCTTTGGCGCGTCTGGTCTTACACGCGCTCCGGGAGTCCGACCCCCGGCGCGGCTAAGAGCGCATCCTGGTGTGCGGGGCGCTGAGCCTGGCTAGGAACGCGTCAGATGCCAGGCGCCGCGAGCACCGGACCTGTAGGGGCGTATTGCAATACGCCCCTACCACGACGTGAGCACCGGCTGCGCAGCGGCAACGCCGCAGATGACCGTTCATCGCCAGGCTCTTACGAGCGGTGGGCGCGGGGAGCCTGAGGAACGGGCGGCCCCAGCCGCTGCTCGAAGTAGGCGTCGCGCTCCCTGACCTGCGAGAAGATCTGGATCATCTTGTCCTTCTGCAGGATTTTTTGAAGCACGGCGCGCAGGATGTCCTCCTGCTCTCGAACCAGCGCCACGTTCTCGGGCCGAGTGATGTCGAAGTAGGTCATGTCCCCGTGTGTGATGCGCGCTTTCAGATCAATCAACGCGATCACGGTGCGCGTGATGGTCTCGCGCTCTTCCGGCGTGTTTCCCAGAAAATCGGCGACGCGGTCGGTCATGCCGCGGCTGATTCGGCCACGGAGGGGCTTGAACAACACTTCGAGCGCGATCGCGAAGTAAATCAGGCGCGAGTCCAGATTCTCGCTGCGGTATCCCAAATCGAAGAAGCGCAGCGCGTTGAAGATGCGCCGGTGGTGATACTCGCGTTTGAGCAACTCCAGGAGCTTGGCGTAGTAGTACACGATGGTCGGGATGTCGTCATCGGTGAAGACGGGTAGGTCGTCGGTCCGCCGCAGTGCAAATCCTTGCATCCGGTAGTCCACGAAGTCGAAGGGCATCCCGAGCTCGAGGGTGGCCGGAACGTGGAAGATCGTCCGCAGCCCCGCGTTGGTGGGCTTGATGATTCGCAGCACGATCAGCAGCGTGATCGCCGGATCCTCCAGGTTGTAGACCATTTCCCGCGAGGTTTTGAAGGGATCGATGGGCCATGCGATTTTGAGGCAGTAGTTGCCTTGGACCTCGCGAAGCAACAGGTCGCCGTAGCGCCGGCGAAAGGTGCCGTGGTCGAACTCCCGATAGGCCTCGGCCAGTGACGACGGAAAATGCGCGAGCCCGAAGCCCTGGCCGAGTTCGTACTCTTTCGCCCAGTTGTGTTTGAGCGCGACGAGCGGGATGTAAAACGTGTCGGCCATATGGGGCGCTATGCGCCTGAGGGATACGCCCCCGACACTGTACCAGAAACCCGGGCCGAAACTCAAAGCCGCCTCGACACGGGCCATGGCCTCGTTTACAGATCGTGAATCGTGGGCGGGAGAGCGGGATCGATCCATCGGGCGGGAGGCAGCAACCCGCGCGGGCCGACGGTCACCTGCTAGATGAGCCGGAATCGGGGTGACGCGGGAACCCGCAGGCGGGCCACGACCTGCCCCAGAAAGATCGCGCCAATGTCGTACGGCGATCGGCCGTAGCGCAGTCGTGCCTTCCTCAGGAGGTCCAAATAGTTGCGGCCGCGTTCGCGACGGCGCCGCTCAATCACGCGGCCGATGGCCCGCACGGCTCCGGACCGATAGTCCATGTGCAGCACTTCGCGTTCCACCGGCCCGTTTGGCCTGTCGGTTGACACGTTCTTATTATAAATGAGACCTCCGGGGCTGCGAAAGCCCCTGCGGCCGAGGTCCGCCGGCTGTGGTATGATCGCCGGAGCCGACGAGGCGTTGATGGACTTCAAAGACTACTATAAAGTGCTGGGCGTTGATCGCGGAGCCTCCCCGGACGCGATCAAGGCGGCGTATCGCAAGCTGGCTCGAAAATACCACCCGGATATGAATCCGGGCGATAAGAAGGCCGAGGAGCGCTTCAAGGAGGTCAACGAAGCCAACGAAGTGCTGGGAGATCCGGAAAAGCGGAAAAAGTACGATGAGCTGGGCTCGAACTGGGAACAGATTCTTCGCGAGCAAGAGTTTGCCCGCCAGCATGGTCCCTCGGGGTTTCGTGGCTTCGAAGGGTTTGGAGAGGCCGAGGCCGGCGGGGATTTCAGTGACTTCTTCCGGGCGTTTTTCGGCGGCCGTCCGTTCGAGCGGGAAGGATTCGGTCGGGAACGCGGCGCGGCCAAGCAAGGGGAGGATACGCAGACCGATTTTCCGCTCACGCTGGAGGAGCTGGTGGCGGGTGGTAAACGCAGCGTGCGGCTCTCGGTGGGCGAGCTGTGCGCCACGTGCGGCGGGGCGGGGCACGTCACCAGCGCGGCCTCGGGGGCCGGACGCCGGCGCACGATCGCCACGGTCTGCCCGACGTGTCGCGGTGAAGGACAGGTCACGCGATCTCAAACCATCGAGGTGACGATTCCCAAAGGCCTCAAGGACGGCTCCCAGATCCGTCTGGCAGGGCTGGGTGGCCGAGGCGTCCAAGGCGGGAGGCCCGGCGATCTGTATTTGCGCGTGCGTCTGCAACCGCACCGGATCTTCCGAGCCGAGGGGTACGATCTGTCCGGTGGACTTCCGGTCTGGGACGACGAAGCCGTGTTGGGCGCTGAGATTCCGGTGCCGACCCCGACCGGCAGCGTGGTCCTTCGCGTGCCGGCCAATTCACAAAACGGGCGTAAACTCCGTCTCAAGGGGAAAGGCCTCCCAAAACCATCCGGGGAAGGCGCCGGGGATCTGTATTGGGAAATCCAGGTCGTCACGCCCGACGATGCGGCGCCCAAAGAGCGGGACCTCTATGACGCGTTGCGACGGTTGCGGGTGGAGCGCGGTGAACGCGACCGCATCCGCCGTCACCTCAAGTAGCCGCGCGTGACGGTCGCGGTTGCGCTGGTCTTGCTCGTCGCGCACGCCCTCCACCTTTTAATACACTACCGCCGCTGCGCCGACGGGTACGTTCGGGTCGGCCCCACGTCTCCCACCGGAAGACCAGCCGTGTCGGTCATCATCCCGGCTCGCAATGAAGCCCGAGGCTTGGGCGCGACGATCGAGTCATTGCTCCTCCAGCAAGGGGTTGATCTCGAGGTGCTGATCGTTGACGATCACTCGGTCGACGAAACCGCGGCCATTGCGCGGCGCTACGCGACCACAGATCCCCGGATACGGGTTCTTGACGCGCCGACGCTGCCTGACGGCTGGTGCGGCAAGCCGCACGCCCAGGCCCACGGAGCGGCCCAGGCCAGGCACTCGTTGCTGCTCTTTGCCGACGCCGACGTCCGCTTCGCGCCAGCGGCCGTGGCGTCGGCCGTGGCCGCGCTGGAGCACCGTGGGCTCGACCTGATCACACTGCTTCCGGCGGCGGAGTTGCAGAGCTTCTGGGAGCGCGCGGTGCAGCCGGTCATGGCCTCGATCATCTTCTACAGCGTGAGTTTTGCGAAGGTCAACGATCCCACCGACCCTCAGAGCGTGGGCGTTGGCGCGTTCTTGCTGGTGCGCCGTTCGACCTACGACGCGGCGGGCGGGCACGCGGCGATTCGCGATCGGATCGTTGACGATTACGCGCTCGCCCAGAGCATCAAACGCGCGGGCGGCCGCCTCTGGCTCGCCGATGGTCGAGACCTCATTTCCATCCGCATGTACCATTCGTTGCGCGAGATCTGGCGCGGGTGGTCGAAGAACCTGTACGAAGGGTTGCGGCTGCCCGTCTGGGTTCCTATCGGGAAGCGGGATCACTATTTGTTGCAAGACCGTCCCCTCGTTGTGCTCGCACTCTTGTTGGGCTACCTCGTGACGACTTTTGTCCTGCCCGTGATCGTTCCATTCTGGGTGACGATCAAGAACGCCAATCCCGTCATGATCGCAGCGGCCTGGGGGCTTTTCACGGCTTTCCTGACGGGATGGGCCTTGCTGTGTCATCGGGTTGGGATCGGACGCGGGTGGGCGCTCGCCATCCCGGTCGGCGCCCTGGTCGTAGCAGGGATCGCCATCAACAGCACGTGGCACGCGCGCGCCCGCGGCGGTCTCGTGTGGCGGGGCCGACAGTACCGCGTCTCGCCATAAAGTCTCCGGGGAAGTCCCCCGCCGGCCAGTCCATCGACGGCTCGTCACCTTGCGGCCGTGTAGGCGCTTCCGTATACTGCTACCGCATGTTGACCCTTCACGATATTCGGAAAGCCTACGGCAGCCGCGTGCTCTTCGACGGTGCCACGCTGCAGGTGGGGGCCCGCGAGCGGGTCGCGCTGGTCGGCCCCAACGGCGCGGGCAAAACCACGCTGTTTGAAATGATCGCCGGCCGGCTGGCCCCGGACAGCGGACAAGTGCAGGTGCAGCGGGGCGTGGTGATCGGATACCTGCCGCAGGAGATCATCGAGCTCAAAGGCAAAACGATCCTCCAGGAAGTCCTGTCCGCGGCCGCAGGCGCCACCAGTGTCCAGCATCGGATGGGCGTGCTCCAGCAGGAGATGGCGCAGGCGTCGGGCGAGGAATTGGACAAGTTGCTGGCGGAATATGGGGAGCTGCAGCACCGGTACGAGGCCCTGGGCGGGTACAACGTCGAGACGCAAGCGCGGGAAATTCTCGGCGGGCTGGGGTTTCGCCCGGAGGCGTTCGAACGACCGACGGACCACCTCTCCGGCGGGTGGTTGATGCGGGTCGCTCTCGCCAAGCTCCTGCTCCAGAATCCCGACCTGCTGTTGTTGGACGAGCCGACCAACCACCTGGACCTCGAATCCGTGATTTGGCTGGAAGGGTTTCTGACCGCCTACGCCGGATCCGTGGTGCTGATCTCACACGACCGGGAATTCATGAATCGGCTCGTCTCGCGCGTCGTCGAAGTCGATCAGGGCCAGCTCATCTCGTATCCCGGCACCTACGACGAATACGTCCAGGCCCGCGCAGCGGCCAGAGAGATCTTAATGGCCTCGTACGCCAACCAGCAGAAACGTATCCAGGAGGTCCAGCAATTCATCGAACGGTTTCGCTACAAAGCCACCAAGGCTCGTCAGGTCCAAAGTCGGGTGAAGATGCTGGACAAGATGGGCCGCATCAAGATCCCCCCGGAACGAAAGAAGATTCGATTCGGCTTTCCGCAACCGCCGCGAAGCGGCCGAGAAGTGGCCTCGCTCGACGGCATCCGCAAAGCGTATCCGGGACGCGTGATCTACGAGCGGTTGGATCTGATCATCACGCGCGGGCAGCGGGTCGCGCTGGTGGGGCCCAACGGGGCGGGAAAGTCCACGTTGCTGAAGATGCTGGCCGGTGTCCTCACTCCCGACGCCGGAACCGTCACATACGGCCAGAACGTCACCGTGGCCTATTATGCCCAGCATCAGCTCGAATCGCTCGACCCGAAAGCCACGGTGCTGGAAGAAATGATTTCGGCGGCGCCGGACCAAGAGCAGCCGTTTCTGCGCGGAATTTTGGGCGCGTTCCTGTTTTCCGGCGACGAGGTGAAAAAACGCGTGGCGGTCCTCTCCGGCGGAGAGAAGAGTCGGCTCGCGCTGGCCAAGATGCTGGTGCGTCCGGCGAATTTCTTATTGCTCGACGAGCCGACCAATCACCTCGACATTCCTTCCCGGGACGTGTTGGAATCCGCCCTGTTGGAATACACCGGGACGATTTGCTTCATCACGCACGACCGCCATTTCATCCAGTCCGTGGCCAATACCATCTTGGACGTGCGCGACGGGACCGCGATTGTCTATCCCGATGGCTACGACTATTATCTGGACAAGAAAGCCCGTCAGGCCGCGGAGGTGGAGAACCTGAACGGTCACGCCGCCGCGCCGCCTCCGGAACCGGAGGTCATGCGTGCGCAGCCCGAACGCGCTGGGTTCAAGTCGAAGGAACAACGACGGATTGAGGCCGAAGAGCGGGCGCGCTTGGCCTCGAAAACCAAGCCGCTCAAGACGCGTCTGGACGCGGTCGAACGTGAGCTGGCCGACAAGGGGAAGGAGCTCGAACGCCTGACGGCTCTGCTGGCGGATCCAACCACCTACGAAGACAAGCCCACATTCTTCGCCACGATGGACGAACATGCGCGCCTGCAAAAGGCCGTGGACGAGTTGACGGCGGAATGGGGCGAGCTGCAGGAGCGATACGAAACGTTGATCAACGCCGGCGACGGCGCTTCGTGAGGAGACGCCCGGCCTTATGCCACGACCCGTTCGAGCAGGACGATCTCTTCGCCGTCAGGGCCTTCGATCATGGCGGCGCGCTCGCCCGGGACGGGCTCGTACGGCGATTTGGTGATCCGCACCTGCAGCGCGGCGAGGCGCGTGACCTCGGCGTCCAGATCGCGGACGTAGAATCCCAGCGCGAGCGGGCCTACCCCGTTGGCGTTCCACCCCGCGGCCAGGCTTTGGCCGGGCTTCGCGCTGTACAATTCTATGCGGCAGTCGCCGCAGGCGAGCCAGACGATATCGCGGCCTTTGGCCGTGCGTTCGGTCTTGATGACCGAACATCCCAGGGCGGTTTCGTAGAACCGCCTGGCCCGGCCGAGATCCGCGGTCTGCACCGCTACGTGATGGAGCCGGGCGCCGGGAGCAGGTTCTGTCATGCGGGCAGTATAGCAAAGTCCGCTCGGCCCAGGCCCACTCGCGGGGCGTGACGTGGTGAGAGGAGAGTCTCTATGCGGGGACTGGTCAGACTCATCGTGTGGCTGGCGGGGCTGGCGGTCGTTGTGCTGATCGCGTCGAAGTTCCTGTTCGAACCCACGTATACGGTTTCCTCCCAAGTGGTGATCCAGGCGCCGCCGGGTCGCGTGTGGGACAAAGTCGGGACCTTTGAGCAGTGGCCCTCCTGGATCAAAGGCATCGAACGTTTTGAGATCACTCTGGGCGAAGGGCGGGAGACGGGCAGCGTGGCGAACGCCCACGTCTATAACGGGTTTGGGGGATGGGATCTGGAGATTCGATTGACCGAGGTGGTCCCCCCGATGCGCCTGCGTTACCAGTTGCTGGGAGGACCCCAGAGCGGCGCGCAGTCGCTGATCGAGCTGAAACCCTCCGAGGACGTACGCGCAACGACCGTGACGTGGAACGAATCGCACACTCCGGGCGGCGTGTGGGGCAACCTGCTCGCCGCGGTCATGAAGTCGGTCGTCACCACCCATCACGACGAGAGCCTGAATCAACTCAAATTCGCGCTCGAACGCGGGATCTGACGCCGGTGACCGACCGCGAGCTGCAAGCGGCGCGCAGGCATCTCAAGAGGGCGGATCGGGTGTTGCGCCGCGTCATCGAGCAGGTCGGCGTGTATCAGATCCGGTATCGCGACGACCGCTTCGTCGCCTTGGTCGAAGCCATTATCGCCCAACAAGTCTCGGTCAGCGCCGCGCGCGCTGTCTTCAGACGGCTCCGTGATCAATATCCCGAAGGTCTCTCCCCCCGGCGGTTGATGACCACCACGCCGGAATCACTCCGCGCGGTCGGGTTATCGCGCCAGAAGACGGAGTATTTGCTCGGGCTCGCCCGCCGCGTCGCAGACGGCACGGTGACCTTGGCGAGCATCGACCGGCTGGACGACGAACAGGTGCTCAAGGCGCTGACTCAGATCAAGGGTATCGGGCGCTGGACCGTGGAGATGTTCTTGATCTTCAGCCTGCGTCGCCCGGATGTCCTTCCCGTCCACGACTTGGGGTTTTGCAAAGCCGTGCAACGAGCCTACAGCCTGCGGCAGCCTCCTGACCCGAACAAAATCGAAGCCCTCGCGGTCCCGTGGCGCCCCTATCGGTCCGTGGCGACGTGTTACCTGTGGGCGAGTCTCGAACCAGACCCTTGGTAACGTCCATCTAGGACCTTGGTTGTCCTGCGCGTTAGGGCCGTTGCTGATGCGCGCCAGCGGTGCTGCACGTGCGGCACTTGTGCAGCGCGCCCATCACGCCGGTGATGAGATCGGACAACAGTTCGCGGTCGTTCTCGTCCAGAAGATTCAGGTAGCCGTGGTTCCAGCCCGCCAAGTACACGTTCTTTAAGAAATAGAGCCCGGGCAGACGTCGTTCGTCGAATCCCTCGGACTCGGCACGCCGATCAATCCAACGGACCACCGATGCGCGAGTGAGCACGCGATGGGAGTGCAAGGCTTCGTCGGCGTCTGTCACAATGCGGATGAAGACCGGGAATTGCTCGGGGTGTGCGTCGAGATGACGTAGAAAGAGGGCTTCCAGTCCCAGGACGTTGGCCCGGCGGTCGGCGACGGCTGTTTCCACGTAGGGAAGCGAGTTGCCGCACGCGGATGCTGCGACGAGTATCGCGATCAGGACGCCGGTCTGGATCGCATGTGAGAATAAAGGAGTAGCCATCGGACGGTTCTGACGCCGGACCATAACACAACTTTCGAGTTTGGGAGAAGGCAGAGCCTAGAACGCGAGAGACAATCCGAGCGCGTAGACTTGCTCCCGGAACTCATCCCCGGGAACGTTGCTGGTCTTCCGGATGAATTGTGCTTGGGCGATCACAGACAGGTGCTCGATCAGCGACTTCCGGAGGGAGGCATCGGCCTGGAGAAAGCGTTCTCGGCGTTGGTCAGCAGCTCCCTGGCCGCCGCCCAGCCGTTCGGCGTACACCCGGGATCGGTAGCCGGCTCCGCCGCTCAACAGGAGCTCGAAGGGGAGACGTAACTCGCCGCGCGGTAGCACGTCGAATTGACGGTAGGTCAACTCGTCTTCGAACGTATCGTGCGTCCATCGCGCCTGCCCGTCCAGGGAAAGACGGCCCCACCGCGAGAGGCGAACGGCCACTTGCGACCGCGCGGTGTGCTGGACCAGGGTGAGCAGTGGGTTGGCCTCCGAAGTCGTGCTGTCGCGGAACGCGGCTCGGAGTTCGTCGTAGTGGAGTACGGTATACTCGTACCCCAACCCGAAGTCCACCCGACGCAGCCGGTGCATGCCGTCGAGATAGGCGAAGTATCCTTGATGGTCGAGTGATTGAAAGGTTACCGCGACTTGGTCCGCGGTCTCGTTGATGTCCTTTTTCCGTAGTCCGGCGCCGACCGTCAGTCGCGATCGAGCGGCGAGCCACTGGGTATAGCCGCGGACTTCTCCGCTGTAGGCGATGAACCGATCACGCGGCAGGGTATTGCCCTCGGTGTCGAGTAACTGCAGCTTGGCGTAGGAAAAGGTTTGGACCACGCCGAATAGCAGCGACGGCGCGGCCGCGTACCGGTAGGCCAGCGCTGAATCGGCGAACAATTTGTCGGCCTCCCCGAATCGGAAATAGTGTTTGTACAGACCCTGAAGGGACAACCCCAAACGGTGCGTGCGCGCCGAATCAGTCCCAAGTTCCGCGCTGAGACTGGTCTGAAGGAACGTGGAACTCTGTGGTTGTTGGCCGGATGCCGGGTTCGTGTCGCTCAGAAAGACGTTCGAGTCAACGCCGACGAGCGAAGACGCTGAGAACGATTTCGAGGCTGCATGGATCTGCGGGGTCCCGGTGAGCGTGGCGCTCAGCATGAGCGCCACGCTCCACCCGATTGCGCAGCGTGCGTTCAGAAGCCTAACGTCCTCAACGGGATCACCGGCTCAACGGTCGAGATGAGCGGATCGACCGCCGGTGCGAGCGTGGAGGTCAGCGGATCAACGACCGACGTCACGGTGGACGCCAAGGGATCAACAACCGGCGTCAGCGTCGAGGTGAGCGGATCGGTGGCCGAGGACACCGTGGTCGTGAGGGGCTCGACGACCGACGAGGTGGTGGAGGTCGACGTATCAACCGCGGTCTGAGTGGTGTTGGTCAACGTGTCGGTCGTGGACGACAGCGTGTCCGTGAGCGGATCGCTGGAGATGCGCACCGTCCCGAGGGACACGACGGATTGAAAATCCAGGGCTTGGTCCAAGGCGGGTTTGACCGCGGCGCGATCCGCGTCGCGCCAGGCATCGGCGGTCAAGGACAGCGTCGAATCGAGCGGCGGGGCAGCCGGGAACTCTTCCATCGTCCTGTTGGTCGACGACTCGCGGTCGAGGGACGCGGTGTCCACCGCGGAGCGATGGATATCGACTTCGTCCGGCCGGGTTCGTTCGTCCGGGATCGGTAAGGCCGGCGTCAACCGCAGATCATCCAACGAGGTGTACTGCCCGCCGGCAACTAATTGGACGTCCGTGCCGTCCAGCCGGGAAGTGACTTCGACAAGACCGTGCCACACATACACGGCTTCTTCGGTACCGGTGGAGGACACTTCAAACACCGTGCCCTTCACCCCGGCCACGATCGTCGGGGTTTGGACGGAAAAGGGAAGACGATCCTTGCGAGGCGTGACGTCGAATAGCGCACGTCCAGATTCCAACCACGGATGCCTCAACGGGTTGCTCGCGGTGGATGCCGGAGCCGGCACCGCGGGGATCCGAAGCAACGACGTTTCATACAGCATGACCTCGGCGCCGTCCAACTCGATTACGGCCTTCGACTTGGGGCCGGTGCGGACCGCGGACCCCGGAGGCACTGCCGCCGGCGACGCCGCGGCGACCCACATACCAGTCGGCGTGCCGAGAATCTCCACGGTCCCTTTGGCCTTCACGATCCGCGCGTTTGGAGAGGCGGCTTGCGCCGCCCCCGCCACCAACAGCAGAACGACCGCTCCACCGACGAACCCAAGGGCGCTGCGTGCTGGGCTGCGATATGCGTCCATAGCGAGTACCTCCTGAGGACGCAACCGCGCCTTCCGAGGAAATATTTCGTGCACAAGATGGTGCGAGGAGCGCGTTGTTCGCGAAGGTGCAGGAGGTTGTGAACTCGATTCCTCACGTGGGTAACCGGCGACACAGGGATTCAGGCGGCGCGGCGGTCGTTGAGTTCGCGCTCGATGTGGGCGCGAAGGTCGCTGAACACCTCATCCGGGATCGCCAAGAAAGTGTCGACGACCGCCGGATCGAACTGGCCCCCAGCGGCGTGCCGAATGTCGTCCACCACGCGTTCGATCGGCTGCGCTTTTCGATACGGACGGTTGCTCGTCAACGCGTCGTAGTAGTCGGCCACCGCGAAGATTCTCGCCCCCAGACAGATGGCGGGTCCGGCGAGCCCGTTCGGGTAGCCCGTGCCGTCGAACCGCTCGTGATGTTGCCGCACGATCGACGCGATCGCGTCGGGGATTTGGATCGTTTTGAGCATTCGGAAACCCGTTTCGGGATGCTCCCGCATGGTCACCCACTCTTCCTCCGTCAGTTTCCCTGGTTTTCGTAGGATGCGATCCGGCACCGCGATTTTGCCGATGTCGTGCAGCAACGCGCCCTGGGCGATGACCTCCGATTCGGTCCCCGCCAGGCCCATTCGGCGCGCCATCTCGCGCGCAAAGAGCGCCACGCGCTGGGAGTGGCCTCCGGTATCGTTGTCCTTGAAGTCGAGCGCGGTCGAAAACGCCTCCAGACTTCGGTGAAACAGCTTCCGGACGTCATCCAGCAAACGGCCGTTCTCGATGTTCAAGGCGGCCTGCGTGGCCAGCGTGAGCAACGTCTTGGCTTCGCTCTCGTGAAACGGAACCGCTCGCGTACGGTGGACCTGCAGAATGCCGATCACCCGGTTCTGGGCGACGAGCGGCACGAAGAGGCTGGCGCGCAGCGGAGGCGTCTCCGGCGCGCGGCCCGCGAGGACCAGATCGGTCGCGGTGAGGGGAAGGCCCGTGGTGCGAACGCGCGCCGCAAGGTCGTGGTAAAGGGGCGCAGGAATCGGCAGCGGTTCCCCGTCAACGGGACGCGATCGCCACTCGCGCGTGACGCCGTCTTCCGGCGTCCACAGCTCCACGGCCAGTCGATCCACTCCGAGCAGATGGCGCGCCTGCGCGAACAGTAGGTCGGTCAGGCGGTCGAGCGAGGCGCCCTCGCGGGTCTCGTCGCCCATCCGATACAAGGCCTCGATATTCTCGCGGTGGAATTCCAGGCGGCGCTCCGCGAACACGTACCCCGCGATGAGCGAGGTGACCACCTGCCCCGCCCCGGTGACCAGCAGCGGGACCACGTCGACCACCACCAGCGCCCCAAATGAAAAGACCGCCGAGACGACGATGGCGACGATGGTGAACGACCCTGCGAGCGAAATGACCAGGGCGCGGCGCGTGACGTCCGCCTGCCGCCACACCCGGAGTGCGAGGAGCAGGCCCGTCCACCACAGCAGGATCGCCGACATCCACCCGAGAACCCACACCGGCGGCAAACGCTGATGGCTTCTGCCGGATAAGATGGTGGCGATCGCGTTGGCCTGAATCTCGACGCCTGTCATCGCGCCGCGGAAGGGGGTGACACGGAAATCCTGTAGATCAAGCGAGGTGGCGCCGACCAGGACGATCTTGTCGGTGAAACGGGACGCGGGAACAGCCCCCCGGAGGACGTCGACGAACGAAATGACCGGGACCGTCCCCGGCGCACCCATGAAGCGGATGAAGAAGTCGTCCGTCCTCCCGAGTTGGGCCTGGTGACCTCCGAGCTTCAGCGATCCACCGAAGCTGCTCCGGAGCGGAGGGTCCGGAGTGTCGAGGTACACACGGGCGGTCTGGACGGCAAAGCTCCATCCCTCCCTACCCAATAGGGGGGTCTCGATCGGGGCACGTCGAATCGCGCCGTCTGCGTCGATTGGCAGGTTGATCGATCCGACCGCGCGGGCGGCGTCCTGGAGCGCGGGATACGGGAGGCTGGCGTATTCGACGACGGCGCCGCCCTCAATGGCGCGGTGCTCTTGGAACGCCGCAAGCACGACCCGGTCAGAACGCGAGACCGCCCGTGTGAGGTCCGCGTCCTCCCGGCGCGTCCGGGGCGTGCTGAAATCGACGTCAAAGGCGATGACGCGCGCGCGGGCGCGCGTGAGACGATCGACCAGGTCGGCATGAACGCTTCGCGACCACGGCCACGCGGCGAGCGCTTTGAGGCTGGGGCTGTCGATGCCGACGATCACGATGTCTTGGCGGGGGGGGGCGGGTTTCGCGCGAAGCCGCCAGTCGTAGGTGATCAGTTCGAGGCGCTCGAACGCGCTCAACGCAAACAGCGCGGCGACCACGACGGCCCACGCCGCGCCTGCGATACGCTCCCACACCCAGATACTTCGGTTCATCAGGCTCCTCGATACCCGAGGAGTCTAACAAGGCGGCGGGTCCTGTAAAGGCGGCAACCCGCGGTGAGGGGTGCGACGCTCGGCGCCGCGGCAATGACGGGCGGACTAACGCAGGGAGCGCGCGGAGGTTACCGCGAGAAACAAGAGGAACGGATGGACCAGGAACATCGTGGACCGAGACCGTCAGGCGGAGGATCCGGGGAGCGTTTCATGGTCGGCTCGCGACCGGTCGGTCACGACCGGACCGCGTTGCAGCCGGACGTGCTTGCTACGCGACCTGCTCCCCGGGTGGTTCCGACGGAGAACTCTTTTGCGCAGACCGTCGCGCTTTCCCGCCCTTACGACCCGCGATGCGGGCTTCTTCGGGCGTGAACTCGTGAGCGGTACCCCGTCGGTGAGCGGCTTCGCCCCCTTTGCGGCCGGCGACGCGGGCTTCTTCGGGCGTGAACTCGTGAGCGGTACCCCGTCGGTGAGCGGCTTCGCCGCCCTTGCGGCCGGCCTGGCGGGCTTCGTCGGAACTAAACTCGTGCGCCGTTCCCTTCTCATGCGCGGCTTTGCCGCCGCGACTCGCAATCTCCCGCTGCTTGACGGCGTCCATCGCGGCAAACCCTCGTCGGCTCTTGGGAAGTTCGGGCATGGCGTGTTCCTCCTTGTGTGAAATGAAACGACCCGTAACCAGGATCCAATGGGGAGGAATGTAAGGGGATGATATGAACCCCGTTGAGCCCGTGTCAAGGTATGCAGGTCGATCCGCTAGAACGGGACCTGACCCGCGCGAAGTTTGACCAGCGCGGATTTCACGTACTCGGCGTCGTCGCTGCCTGGGGGCAGGTTCTGGGATGCCGTGCTCCAGGCCTCCTCGGTCTCGCGGTATCGCTTGAGATACCATAGCGCAATGCCTCGGTACCAGTTCACGGCGGGTTCCATAGGCACGTTGATCAATGCCCGGTCAAAGTGCCCCAGCGCGGTCTTGAACAGCTCGGGATCGTCGAATTTCCTGGTGTTGATCAGGATCACGCCAAGGTTGTAGTGGGCTTCGTGGTTGCGGGGTTCCAACTCCAGGACTTTAGTCCAAGCCTGGGCGGCGTCCGTAAACCGTTCGAGGGCCATGTACGAGCGCCCGGCCATGATCTGACCTTCGAGGTCGTCGGGGTTGGCGCGAAGCCTTGCCTCAAGCCGCGCCACCATCTGACGCGGGTCGGGCATCCCGGGGGCTCCGGCTTGGGCGCTGACCGCGGCTAGTTTCTGCACCTGCTGCCACTGGATGTAGGCGTAGATTCCCGATGCCCCGATCAACACCAGCGCCGCGGGCACGACCGCGGTCACCCAGGCGCGAGCGCCGGGGCGGGCGACCCGCGCCGTGATGTCCGGCGGGACGGGGGTGCTCCCGGCAAGCGCCTCCAAGCGGTCGAGAATCTGCAGGAGCCGTCGCTCGTCCGTGGTTTTGAGTCTCGCGTAGTCGGTGTCGGTCAGGCGTCCCTGGCCGTGTTCCACCTCGAGTTCTTTCAACGAACGAATCAACGCTTCACGTTCGATACCAAGGTCGATTTGTTCCTGATCCTGGTCCGCGTCGTATCCAACGTGAATGGGCTCAGGATCCCGTCGCCAGAACGGCAGCGCGAGTGCGGTCAGCACAAGCGCGAGCAACACACCGACGACGAGGAAAAACATCAGGAGGGATTCGTGATCACGAGCGCAGTTCGCGCTCGATGCGTTGTCGCGAGGCGTCGTCGAGCGGCTCGGCGGGAGGGGGAAGCGACGGCGTGACCCAGCGCGCCAGCGATCGATACAGGATCAGTCCCCCGACGAACAACAGGACGAACGGGCCGACCCACACGATCCAGTTCACCCCCCGTGTGGGCGGTTGCATCAGGATATAATCGCCGTAGCGGCTCAGGAAATAGGCGCGGATCTCGTCGGGAGTTTGGCCCTGCTGCAGCCGTTCCCTGATTGCGTCGCGGACCTGGCCTGCAAACGGCGACCCGGACTCCCAGACGGTTTCGGTCTGGCACACGGTGCAGCGGAGCGTCTTGGCCACTTCTCTGGTCCGGGTGTCGAGATCGCTTTCATCCACGGTGGCGGCGAGTACGGACGCCGCCACCGCCAGCGCGCCCGCGACCGCCCATGCGCTTCGCCACGGGATCAACACCCGACCTGCTCCGGGGAGCCGCTGAGGAGCGCAGGCAACACCCGTTGAACATAGTTGTCGTACACCGCCCCCACGATCGGGCCGATGGTTTTACAGCGGATCACGCCCTGCTGATCGATCAGAAAGGTTTCGGGGACGCCGTACACCCCGTAGTCGAACGCAATCGCGCCTTTGACATCCCGCACATGCTGGAAATTCGATCCGTAGGTTCGGAGGTACTCGAGGGCGTCCGGCTCCTTATCTTGGTAGTTGACGCCCAACATCACGAAGTTCGGATCCCGACCGAACCGCTCGTTGAGCGCGAGGAGGTTGTTGTGTTCCAATTTGCATTCCAGGCACCAGGACGCCCAGAAGTTCAGCAACACCACCTTCCCTTTGAATTGGTCCAGCGAGAGCGAGTCGCTCGATCCCACCTGCGGGGCCGCGAACACCGGTGCCGGTGTGCCGATCAGGATCGTGGGGATGTACCGGGGATTGCCCCACAATCCTTGATAGAACAGCGCGAACAGGCCGAGTAAGGCGCCGACCAGGATGATCTGCCACGCCCGCGTCATTCGTCGCGCCTCCGTGGGCGAAACATGTTGAGCAAAATGCCCAGTCCCATGATCCCGCCCCCGCCCCACACCCATAAAATGAGCGGGTTGATGACGCCGCGCGCCGTGGCGCTGCCTTCGGGGGAAACCTCGGGCATGGTGAGGAACACGTGGCCCATGTTGATCGCGTAAATCGCGGACTCGGTGGTGGGGCTCTGCGTGGCCTCGTACACGCGTTTCTGGGGCTTGAGCTCGGTCAGCAGGTCCTCGCCGCGGTACAGTTCGAATCGGCCTTCTTTGGCGGTCCAGTTCGGTCCGCGGACGTCGTGGATACCGGCCAACTTCACGCGGTAGTCGCCCAGAACGAACTCATCGCCGACCCGCACGGAAACCACCTTTTCGGTCTGGTATACGGTGGAAGCGATGATCCCCACCACCGTGACGAGGACGCCCACGTGCGTCACCGTGCCGGCGTAGCGCCGTTGATTGTTGCGAAACGCCCGGTAGAACCCCCGCACATAGTCCACGCGATCGCGCCGCGCGAAGAACGCCGAGACCTTGCCAATGTCCGCCAGAATCGTGGACCCCGCGAATCCGACCACGAACGCGCCCGCAAGGGAGAAGGGGCTCCGAAATCCGAGTGCAAAGGCCGCGAGCGTGACCACCAGTGCGACGATCAGGGGAGTGAGGAAATTTCGCTTGAGGTTGTCGACCGATGCTTTGCGCCACGCAATGTACGGACCCACACCCATGAGAAACAACAAGCCCAGTGCGATCGGCATGAACACCGCATTGTAGTACGGCGGCCCCACCGTAACCTTGGCGCCTTTCCAGGTCTCGATCATCAGGGGGTACAGCGTGCCCAAGAATACCGTGGCCGCGGCGACCAAAAAAAACAGGTTATTGAACAGGAACACCGACTCGCGCGACACCACCGAATCCAGTTCGATCCGGCTTTTGAGCTTGGGGGCCCGGACGATCAAGGTCCCGAACGCCGTGCCCAGCACCGCACCGAGGAAAATCAGGATGTACAGCCCGCGCTCGGGATCGGTGGCAAACGTGTGGACCGAGGTCAGGACGCCGGAGCGCACCAGAAACGTGCCGATCAATGAGAGTGAAAACGTCACGATGACCAGGAACAGGTTCCACACTTTGAACATTTTCCGCTTTTCCTGCACCATCACCGAATGCAGGAAGGCCGTGCCCACCAGCCACGGCATGAACGAGGCGTTCTCCACCGGGTCCCACCCCCAGTATCCGCCCCAGCCCAGCTCGTAGTACGCCCAGTACCCCCCCATCATGATGCCGATGGTCAGGCACAACCAGGCGAAGATCGTCCAGCGCTGGGTGACCTTGATCCACTCCTCACCCAGTCGACCGGAAAAGAGCGCGGCCATCGCGAACGCAAAGGGGATGGAGAACCCCACGTAGCCCATATAGAGCATGGGCGGATGCATGGTCATCGCGGGGTCCTGCAGCAGCGGGTTGAGGTCCTTGCCGTCCAGCGGCGGGGGGAACACGCGCTCGAAGGGGCTCGACAGAAAGACGATCAACATGAGGAATCCGAACATCACCGCGGATTCCACCGCAATCAAGTACGGCATGATCGCGGGTTGGGTGCGCCAGTGCAACCACACCGCGACCGTGCTGAACGCCGAAAGGATGAACACCCACAGCAACAAAGAGCCTTCATGGCCGCCCCACAACGCGGCAATCGTGTAGAAGAGCGGCAGCTTGGAGTTGGAGGTAGACGCCACGTAGGCTACCGAGAAATCCCGCGTCAGATACGCGTATTCCAGCGACGCGATGCCGGCCGCGAGCAGCACGAAGATCAAGGTGAGCGCCTGGCGGGACACGCGGAGCCAGTCGGCATTTTTCGTGCGCAGCGCGACCAGCGGGGCGAACACGCCGAGGACGGACAGGACCAGGGCGATGATGACGGAAAAATGTCCGAGCTCGACGATCATGGGACGCGACCTTGCACCCGGCTAAGGCCGGAGGGTCTGGAGGAGATCCTTCTTGGGGAGTTCTATTCCGGCGCGTTTGAGGTCGATCGGCATGTAGTCCTCGGAGTGTTTCGCCATGATCATGGTGGAGTGAAACTCTTTGGTCGGAGTCCATACTCCTTCCACCACCGCGCCCTGCCCTTCCTTGAACAAATCAGGAGGGATGCCCTCGAACGTCACGGGAATCGTCGCCGCCCCGTCGGTGAGCGCGAACGTCATCCCTACGGTCTCGGTCCGAGACTTCAGGCTTCCTTTGACGACCATTCCGCCGACCCGAACCTTCTTGTTATAGTGGGCCGGCGAGAACGCCGACACTTCCGACGGGGTGAAAAAGTAGACCAGGTTCTCGCCGAAATTGCCGAGCGCCAGGTACCCGAGTGCGCCGGCGACCAGCGCGAGGCTGACGAACAGTCCGATTTGTTTACCGCGGGTCCACATGGGCCACTGACTCCGGTTCGTATAACTTGGCGCGTTTGATTTCCGCATACAACGCCCGCACCCGACGCTCCATGGCGAACAGAAACAGGGCGATGGGAAGAAAGCCCGCGAGATAGGCGCCCACCACGAACCCGTAATTCGTCACCAACGCGATGTCGTGAGCCCGAAACACGCTCGCGTCGGTATCCCATTGTCCGACGACCACGAGCGTCTTGAGTTCACGCAGGTTTTCGGGCGGGGGCCCCTCGTACTGAACCGGAAGCCCTGCGCCCTCGCCGCTGAGGCGAAAGCTCGCCCGGCCCGCCGCAGGGTCACCTTCCAGAGTTCCGGCCGCGACCTGTCCTTGCACGCGGACCACGCCGGAGCCCGTGGCGTGTTCCAAGACCGTCTCCGGCGTCACGGTGGTGAGATGGCGGTCGTAGTACCGCACCGCGGCCATCGCCACGAGCGCCGCGGCGATCGTGATCACGGTCCATTGCACGTACAACCGCGTCACGTGGGAAGATCCGACAGATGCGCGTGGCTCAGCAGGCGGCCCTTCTTGGCGCGCAGGAGGTCGGTCAGGTAGAGCATCTGCGTGCGCACCATCAACATATACACGAAGAGCACCCAGAACCCGACGCTCATGACGATCAACGGCCGGAGCATGTCGCCCGACATGGCGATCCCGCGCATGGAAATGGAGAGGGGCTGGTGCAGCGTGCGCCACCACTCGACCGAGAAATGCACGATCGGCAAATCCACGAACCCCACGATGGCGAGCACGGCGGCGAAGCGCGCTTCGCGTTCGGGATCGTCGATGAAGGTGCGCAGCATGAGATATCCGATGAGGATCAGCAGCATGACGGCGAACGACACCAGCCGCGCATCCCAGGTCCACCAGGTGTTCCACGTGGGTTTGGCCCAGATCGAGCCGGTGATGAGGCCGCCAGCGGTGAGATAGGCGCTGATGCCGGCGGCTGCTTGGCAAAGGTTGTCCACGATCGGATCGCGCTTCCACAAATACCAGATGCTGCCCGCGAACAACACGGAGTACGCCAACATGGCGGTTTGCACGATGGGGACGTGGACGTACATGATCCGGACTACTTCGCCTTGATAGTAGTCCGGAGGCGAGGCGGCCAGCCCCAAGTAGAGTCCCGCGAAGATGCACACGCCTCCGACTGCCCCAAACCATCCTTCGTACCGCTGCATCCATTTGATGAGTGCGCCCACGCTGTTTCCTATCCGTCGAGAATCCACTCGAACGCCCAAAACGACAACACCGAAAACACCACGTCGAACACCGCCAATAACTGCAGCCAGTTCGCGTACAGCGCGAGAGGGTCTCCGTTCAGGGCGCCTCGCGTGGCTTCGACAGCGGCGATCATCACAGGGACAGCCAGGGGCAGCAGCAGGATCGGCAGCATCACCTCGCGGGCCCGAACCTGAACCGTCATGGCTGAAAACAAGGTGCCGACCGTCGACAGCCCAAGCGTGGCCAACGCGAATACTAACAAAAGCAGCGGAAGGGCATCAACCACGTCGAGATTGAAGAAAATCACGAACATGGGGAACAAAATGACCTCTACCGTGAGCATAAACACCACGTTGGCCAAGAGCTTGCCCAAATAAATCGCCCCTTTTGATCCGGGGCTGATTTGGAGGTGCTCCAAACAGTCGTTTTGGAGTTCCGCGGCGAACGACTTCCCGAGCCCGATGATCCCGGTGAACGCAAACGCCACCCACATGATCCCGGCGATCAGTTCCCGGGCGGCTTGTTGGTCCATCGAAAAACTGAAACTGAACACCAGGATGACGATCAGGGCGAAGAAGAACATCGACGACAATGTTTCGCGGCTCCGGACCTCGCTGATCAGGTCCTTCCACGCGACCCACCGTATGACGTTAAAAAAGGGCATCGCGGTTCAGGCGGTCGACCGGCACCTCGCTCAGGCGGCCTTTGTCCAGCACAGCCGCGCGGTGCGCGACCTCGGCCGATCGCGCGCGATCGTGGGTGGTCATCAGCACGGCCGCGCCCTCCTTGGTCAGCGCCCGGAGATACTCGTTCACCAACGCCATGCCCGACTCGTCGAGCGACGTGTAGGGCTCGTCCATCAGCAACAGCTTCGGTTGGATGAGGATGGATTTGGCGATGGTCAGTCGTTTCTTCATGCCCGCTGAAAAGTATCGGGTCTTCAGGTCCGCAAACGCGCCGATGCCAACGCGGTCGAGCGCCGCCTTGAGGTCGCGATCCGCGCGGTTGCGTCCGCGGAGGGCGAGCGCAAAGCGGAGGTTCTCCACCGCGTTGAGTTCGTCGTAGAGGTGAGAGCCGTGCGCCAACAGGAGCAGCGAACCTCGGACCGCCTCCTTATTGCGAATCCCATCCTGCCCGTCGATCTCGAACTCTCCGGCGGATGGTCGCGACAAGGTGGCGAGAATGCGGATGAGCGTGGTCTTGCCGGCGCCGTTGGGGCCGAACAGGGCCAGGCACTCACCGGCCGCCAGCGTGAACGACACGTGCTCGAACACGCGGTAATGTCCGTAGGTCTTGGCCAACTCAACGGCGCGGATGGCGCTCATGCGGCCGATCAACAGGCTGAAATTCGGACATAAATCGGCTCAGTATACGGGACGCTGCGGCGCGATGTCCAGGCGCCGGTCCTTGAGGTCTGGCGGGACGGGCGCGAGACGTGATTGGGCTGCGGCAGGCTTCATCGCTCCGTGTCCTACGTCGCAGCCCTGCTCAGATTGACGGTCCGTTCGGTCGTTCGTTATCATAGAGGCCGACCTGGAGCCTGGAATGGAACTGTATAAGACCTACGACCCGCTGGAGGCGGACCGGATCTCGGATCTGTTGGCCGAAGAGGGGATTTCGTGCGCGATTCGCGATCTGTCGATGTCCCCGTATCCGCTGACGATCGGCCGGTTCGGCGAACGCCGGATCAGCGTGGCGGCAGACGACGCGGATCGAGCGCGCTTCGTGCTGGAACAGGCCATTCGTGACGGCTATCTCTCATCGGACGGTTCCTGGGTGGACAACGCCGGAGCCGACGCGAAGCCGCCCCCGCGGCGCGGCACGCCCGGCCTCCGGCTGATGGGCGGAGTCATGTTGGCCTTGTTGGCCGTTGCGTGCGATGATCGGCCGGCCGCAGCCCCGTTGCAGCACAACGACCCCGCGAGACTGTTACCTCGTGAAGGGACGCGGGTGGGCTTCATGGCCCCGATGTTCACCCTGGAGCGGCTCGGCGGCGGCACATCGTCGCTCACAGAATTTCGCGGCAAGGTTGTGCTGCTGAATTTCTGGGCCACATGGTGCGGCCCCTGTCGCGCGGAAATGCCCTCTCTTGAAGCGCTGTCACACGAATTTCGTTCGCAGGACTTCCAGGTAGTCGGGATTTCGACGGACTACGAAGGGGCCGAGATCGTCCAACCTTTTATGGATTCATTCGGCCTGACGTTTGCGATTCTGCTGGATCCCCAGATGCAGGTCAATGATCGGTTCGAAGTCCGCTCGCTTCCCACCAGCATTGTCCTGGACCGCCGCGGCGTCATCCGGCACAAGTTTTTTGGGGCCATGGACTGGAATACCGCGAAAAACCGCGAGCTGGTTCGCGTGCTGGTTTCGGAAACCGGGGACGAGCCCCAGCGAGGATAGGGATGGACGCCTCCACCCCCTCGCTCGCCATTGCGTTTTCCGCCGGGTTTCTCTCGTTTGTGTCACCGTGCGTGCTCCCGTTGGTGCCGGCGTACGTATCGTTCGTGACCGGTCTCTCGTTTGACGAACTGACGCGCGGTACGGACCGGTATCGCGTGAAGCGGACGACGCTGACCATGTCGCTCTTATTTGTCGCCGGGTTTTCGACCGTCTTTATCCTGTTCGGCGCGTCCGCGTCGTTGATGGGGCAGGTGCTGCTCACCCACCAGCAGCTCCTGCGGTGGGTGGGGGGGGCGTTCATCGTATTCTTCGGACTGTACGTCATGGGGGTGTTCAACCTGTCGGCCTTGGCAGCGGACCGCCGCTTCCACCTGCAAGGTCGGCCGGCCGGGTATTTCGGTGCGTACGTGGTGGGCCTGGCCTTTGCCGCGGGTTGGACCCCGTGTGTCGGGCCCATTCTGGGGTCGATTCTGCTCTACGCAAGCACCAAGCAATCGTTGTGGCAAGGCGTGCAACTCTTGACCGCCTACTCCGTAGGGTTGGGCCTGCCCTTGCTGGTGACCGCTCTCGGATTCAACACGTTCCTGGCGCGCATGAAGGCCGTGGGTCCCTACATGCCGGCCGTGACCAAGGTCAGCGGCGTGTTCCTCATCGCCGTGGGCATGCTCATCGCCACCAACTCGCTGTCCATTCTGAGTTCGTTTTTGACGCAGAATGGCATAGGCTGGTCCATCGGCCAGTAGCCCGCCTGGCCGCCGGGGAGGGGCCATCTGCGTCGTTGTCGCTGCGCTTCCGGTGCTCACGTACGACCCAGTACGCTCCGCTCCGGTTCTCGCTCCGCCTGGCATCTGACCCCTCCCCAGCGGCCAGGTTGCCTTCACGTGAGTACGAATCGTGGTGAACTCCGCAATGCATAGTTCAACGACCTACGACGCGATTGTCGTGGGGCTGGGGCCGGCGGGATCGACCGCGGCGTATGAGATCGCCCGCGCCGGACGCACCGTGCTGGCGCTCGACCGGGATCGGTTCCCCCGATACAAAGTGTGCGGCGGGGGGATTTCAGCCCGTGTCGACGCGCTGCTCGGTGGCGTTCACCGAAAGGTCGTCGAGCAGACGGTCTCGGTGATGACGTTTCGCTACTGTGGGCAAGAGGCGTTTACCGTGGGGGGCCGGGATCCCATCGCGTCATTCGTCATGCGCGATCGTTTCGACGCCGTCCTGGCCGAACGCGCCGCTCGCGCAGGGGCGTGTCTCCAAGATGGAGAACCCGTCATCTCGGTCGAAGAAACGGCTGAGGGCGTTCAGGTCGTGACCCCCACGGCCACGTACCGAGCCCGATTTCTGGTCGGCGCGGATGGCGCGAACAGCCGAATCGCGAGGCGGATCAATCCCGCCCCTTCTCGCGGTGTGTACGGGCTCGAAGCTGAGATTGCGCTCCCCAACGGTTCGAATGAAGTGATTCTGGAGATGGGCGCGGTCCCCGGCGGATACGGGTGGATCTTTCCCAAGCAAAAGGGCATGTCGATCGGCATCGGGGGATTCCGTGTTCCCGACCGCCAGCCCAAAGCGGCGTTTGAACGGTTCGCGGCGCTTCAATCCGGGCTCCGGGACGTGGCCCTCACCACGCCGGTCGGGCACCCGATCCCCATCTACGCCAAGGGCGGGCGAGTCGCTTCAGCGCGCGTCGGGCTGGTCGGGGACGCCGCGCGCCTCGTGGATCCTTTTTTCGGCGAGGGTATTTATTACGGGATCCTCAGCGGTGAACGCCTCGGCCAAACCATCGCCCATCAACTCGACCACGGGGGAGTCGATCTCAGCGCGTACGTGCGTTGGGTTGAGGCGGACCTGGCTCCGGAATTTGCCGTGGCCGATCGGTTGGCTGCGATCGCCTACGGCTATCCACGGCTCTGGTACGAGGCCATGCGGGCTCACCCGGATGTGGTCGGCTGGTTTTTCGACGTCCTGCGCGGCACGAGCCGCTTTCAAGACCTGTGGGCGCGGCTGCGACGCCACGTCTTCCGCCTCGCGCCCGCCGCCTTGGTGGGTCGAGCCGCCGCGCTGTTTGCGCGCTAGCAGCCTGTCCGGGAATGGCCAGGCTGCCGCGTTGTCGCTGCGCTTCCGCTCCTCACGTACCCATATCGTACGCTCCGGTGCGGTTCTCGCTCCGCCTTGCATCTGGCGCATTCCTGAACAGGCTGAATCAGTGATCTGGAGGTTTCCAACGCAAAGGCGTCATCGTGCCTGCATCAACCACCCGATAAAAAACGTCACCACGCCAACCATCGTGAGTTGGAGGAGCGGGCCCATTTTGTATTCGGGAAAGAAGAAGAGGACCACGACATTAAGGACAATCAGCAGCCCGACCAATTGGACGCCTCGACCGAGGTAGTAGAGGAACTTATCGAATGGCTGGGGAGAGCGAGGCATGACGGCGGCTCTGTGTGGGGCGTCGGCGCGAGCCGGCGATTCGCGCAGAAGGCGCGAGGTGCGCCAGCCCGGTCACCCGCCGGATGAGGCGCACGATCCCCGGCCGGTCTTTGGCGCGGACCAAGGCGGGTAGGTCGGCGTCCAGGAGTCGGTCGGTCATCCGACGGCGCGCAGTCGGCGGGACGCCGGCCGCGCGCAACGCCGAACGAACCGCGGCCAAAAGGGCGGTGAGCCGAGCATACTCCGGACCCACCAACGCGGCGAGCCGGTGTTTCACCCAACGCGCCAGTGCCGGGTTTTTTCCATCGGTGGACACGGTGATGATCAAGTGGCCCCGCCGAAAGACCGCCGGCGCGAGAAAGTCGCAGAGCGCGGGCTGATCCACTACGTTGACCCAGGTCGCGGTGGTGCGGGCTTCCGCCGCGATCCGCGCCTGCTCGTGGGGATCCGGCGTGGCGGCGATTGCCAGGCGCGAGCCTTTGAGATCTCCGCGCCGATACGGGCGGGCGAGGTGGCGCACGCGCCCCTCGCGAACCCACCGCTGGAGCGGGGCGCTCAACGTCGGACTGATCAGCGTGACTCTCGCGCCGGTCGCCACCAGATCCCTCACCTTTCGGGTGGCGATCCGACCCCCGCCAATGACCACCACGGCGCAGTCCCGCAGCACGAGCATCGCAGGGTAGGCCCGAGGCTCAGCCGGCACGGGAGCCTAAACGGGCCTTGAGTTTCGCGACGTCTTTGGCGTGGCGCGTCTGGGGGAAAGTGTCGAGCAGCGCCTGCGCGGTTTCGCTCGCTTTGTCGACTTGCCCGTCGCGTTCGTAGGCCAACGCCAGGAAGTAGGTTGCGTCTTCGGTCACGGCGCCCTCCACCTTGGCGTCGAGCACCTTCTGGAATCTGACGATTGCGGCGGGATACTGGCCCTGCTTGTAGTAGAAACGTCCGACCTGGAAATCGGACTGCGCGAGGTAGCGACGGACCTCGGTCAACTTGGCCCGAGCCGCCTCATGGTATCGGGAATCCGGGTACGACAGTACCCGTTCGAACGCGGCCTGTGCTTTCTCGGCGATCGTGGGGTCGCGGCCGACCGCGGGGATCCGCCGGTCGTAACACAGCGCCAGTTTGAACTGCGCGTGCGGCGCCCACCGGTGAACCGGATGCAGCTCGAGGAACCGCTGATACTCGACTTCGGCCTCATCCCACTTTTTCTCGTCGTACAAGTTTTCGGCTTTATTCATGATCACCCCCGCGTCGTACTGGAGGTCGCTCAACGCCAGCAGCGGCTTGAGCGCGGGGTCCTCGGGGGTGGCGCAGCCCGGCAGCCACAGGGCTGCGGCCAGGACGGAGATGAGCACGGACCGACGAATCATGGGGATTGGGACCTCGTGAGCGTCGGCAGCCTACCAGGGGGGCGTTGGGAAATCAAGCGTGCGCGCTTGACTCGCGTGAGGACCTAGGGCGAAGATACGGCGTGTCGAGCGAACGGCCGCCTAGCCGACGTAGGAAGACGCCGTGACCGCGCCGGGGGCCCTGCTTCGGATCGCCCGCGTGGTGGTCCTGGCGCTCGGGATTCTGGCACGGTATCAAGCGCTCGCGCTGGTCTCCTGGCTGTCCTCCGACGAGACTCGTGCCGCTCGGCGGTCCCGCCTGCACCGGGCGTCGGCGATCCGACTCCGCGAGGCGGCGATCCGGTTCCGCGGCGTGTTCATCAAGCTCGGGCAATTCATGAGCGCCCGGGTCGATATCCTTCCCGAGGAGTACACCGAAGAACTGGCCGCCCTGCAGGACCAAGTTCCGCCCATGCCGTTCCCGCCGATCCGGGAGCGCGTGGTCCTCGAACTGGGCCGGCCGCTGGACCAGTCGTTTGCGGCGTTTGCCCCGGAACCCATCGCCGCGGCCTCGCTGGGCCAGGTGCACGAAGCCACGTTGCCGGACGGCCGTCGCGTGGCGGTCAAGGTGCAGTACCCGGGCGTCCAAGCCGTGGTGGCCACGGATCTTCGCGCCGCACGTCTGGTGCTCCGGTTGCTGCAGTGGCGATTTTCCAGATTTCGTTTCGACACGCTGTACGACGAGTTCGCCCGCGTCCTGCAAGGCGAGCTGAACTACCTCAACGAAGGGCGTTCCGCGGACCGCTTTCGGATCAATTTTGCGGCCGAGCCGTCGGTGGTAGTTCCGGAAGTCGTGTGGTCGCACACCACCGCGCACGTGTTGACGTTGGAATTCGTGGAGGGGATCAAAATCACCCGCTTCGACGAGATCCGCGCAAAGGGCATCGACCTGCGCGCCGTGGCTCGCCTGATCGCCCGCGCGTACATGCAGCAAATTCTTCTGCACCGCTTCTTCCACGGAGATCCGCATCCGGGCAATCTCTTCGTGCAGCAGGGAATCGACGGCGAGCCGCGTCTGGTGTTCGTGGACTTCGGCATCATGCAACGCATCACGCCGCAAATGCACGACGGGATCACGCAGACCATCCGCGCGATCATCGACCGGGACGTTCCCGAGATCGTGCGCGGTTTGCAGCTCTTGGGATTCATCGCCGTGACCGGTAACCTCGCGGACATCGAGCGGGCCGTGGATTTTTTTATGGACCGGTATCGCGACATGCCGCCGCGCATGTTCAAGAACATCACCGTCTTGGAGATCGCGGACGACGTGGAGCAGTTTTTCCGCGTGTCGCACGCGCTGCAAGTGCCCAACAACTTCATCCTGTTCGGTCGAACCGCCGGGATGTTGAACGGGCTGTGCGCCAAGCTCGATCCCGAACTGAATCTGATCGAGCTGGCCAAGCCCTACGCGGTGGAATTCCTCAAAGCTGAACGCGGGATCTGGTCGCGGTTGATGCGGCAGGGCCGCGAGTGGGGCGATGTGGTGCTGTCGTTGCCGCAGGAGCTGCACGCGTTTCTGTCGCGGGCCAACCGCGGAGAGTTTCAAACGTTGATGTCGTCGGAAGACGTGAGCGGACGGATCTCGCAGCTCTACCGGCTCTCGCATCGGACGTTGCTGGCCGCGGTCGCGCTCGGCGGGGTCTGGAGCGCGGTGTTGTTGTCGGAGCGCGGCCACGCGGTCGCGGCCGCGGCGTGCGCCGTGGGAGCGGTCATCGCGTTCGCACTGTTTCTGGTATCCGTCGCGCGCGGCTAGCCGCGTCCGGACTGACCTCGGGAGGGGCGATGGGCGGGTTTTTCAAAACACTGGTGTTTACGGGATGTATGGCGCTCGCGTTCTACGCCGGGTACTGGCTCGGCGATCACCGGCTGGACGACGTGCTGGCGCACGTGAAGTCGCTGCAAGGCGAGCTGGAGGAGAAAACGGCGGCGATCGATCGGCAAATGGTCGCGCTCAAACGGCGCGAGACGCTGGCCCAGGCGCGGGAGGCGCTGGGACGGGCCCGGGAGGCGCTCGCGAACAAAAATTTCGGGGACGCCGAAGAAGAGATTCACGTGGCGGCCGAGCGGATCGGTGCCTTGGCCCGGGATGCGGCGGCCAGCACCAAGGCGGGGCTCACCTCGGTCCGCGACGCCCTCGAGGAGTTGCGCCAAAAGGTGAAGGCCTCGCAGCCCGGGGTTCAGGAACAACTCCGCCGCTTGGCTCGCCGCGTCGACGACCTGGCGCGGCAGTGGGAGTAACATAGACTTGAGTCCGTCGAAGCGGTATCAGTCGGATTGTTAATCGCGGGTCGACGCAACGGAACGATCGTTACGCCCGCTACGCCGACCGCCCCGCCACCAGCGCACGAATCTCCCCGAGACGCGCCTGCGCCGCCTCAACTCCGAGACGGACACAATCCGCGACACGCGAGACGTCGTGCAGTGCAACGTCGCCGGTGGGCGGCACCAGCAGGAGGTCGGCGCGTTGGGCCGAGAGCCTGGCCAGATGGTTGCGGGTGATCTCGGCGGCGCGCAGGACGATCCGAAGCCCGGAGTGGGGTTGGTTGGGAGGGAAGACGGCGTCCGCATCGTCCGAGACCTCGATCGCCACCACGCGCTCCGCCCCCAGTTGACGTGCCGCGTCGACGGGGATGCGACTGGTCCATCCGCCGTCTACGAGCACCCGGCCGTCGAACGCGATCGGGGGGAAGACGCCGGGCAACGCGGCACTACCCAGCACGGCGGGGCGTACCGGTCCTGTCGTATACACCACCTCTTCCCCGGAGACCAGATCGACCGCGACCACGGCCAGCGGCACGCGGGCGCGCTCGAAGGTCGTGTCCGGAATCAACTGGTCGAAGTGCCGGTGAAACACGGTGGGAGCCAGCAGAGACGGCTCGTCGAGGGCGATGCCCCCGGGGCTTGACGCAGCCCGCACGGCGAGCTGGGTCAACGTCGGCGCGAAGCGCTTGAAGAACTCGCCCAGGGTCCCTTCCACGGCGTCGATAGTGGGCAGCAGGGCATAGAGTGCCGCGACGATCGCGCCCATACTGGTGCCGGCGATTGCGCGAGGCGCCAGGCCCTCCCGCTCCAGCACGCGCAGCACGCCGAGGTGGGCGAACCCTCGTACCCCGCCGCCCCCTAGGGCCAGACCAAGAGAAGCCATGCGGGTTACTCGGCCTTGGCGGCCTCCCCGGCGGTCTTTTTGGCCATTTTCGCGGAGAGCCGGGCCTGTTGAGCCGACGCGGCGCGGCGGCGACGTTGCAGCCGACGAAGCGCCTTTCGCAAACCGCGAAGCGTCGGGTCCTGGCGTGCGGAGGCCACGGCCGCCCGCCGGTCTTTGACGCGCTGTTTCGCGCCGGCGATCGCTTTGCTGATATCGGTCGATTGAGTCATCGCATCGAGTCTCCTTTCCGATTCGGAGCCTACCACACCTCCTCCTGCGTGGCAACGGGGTCGAGAGGCGAAACATACTGTGACGGATTATCGGGTCCGCGTTGCGCGGCCGGCCCCTTGTCGGTATAATCCGCATGTGCGCCGATGATCCAGGACGACTTGACAGCGCTGCGCGACCGGGAAGTCGAAGTGATCTATGAGGGCGTGCTGTACCGTGGTCGGCTGGTCGGCGCCGATGAAACGGATCTCTACCTCGTGACCACGGCCGGATCGGTCACGCTCCCGTTGGCCGGCATCTCGTCCGTGCGAGCGGCGGCGTAGAGGCCTCCTCCCGACGCGATCACCACAAGCCACCATGTCCGACCAAATCCCTTCCGCTTCCTGGTCCCCGCCGGCTTCGTCGGAACCGTCGGTGCGGGAGATCCCGCTGGACGAGCCTCAAGCGCGTCCCGCCTACGGGCTTGCGTTGGCCTTGTTCGTAGCCACGCTGGGGACCACGCTGCTGGCCGGCGCGCTCATGGACGGCGCGAATCCGTTCATTCATCCGGCGGACCTTGTCCGCGGGATCCCGTTTTCGCTCACCCTGATGGCGATCTTATTGACCCACGAGATGGGGCACTACATCACCTCCCGCCACTACGGGGTGCGAGCCAGTCTGCCGTATTTTATCCCCGCGCCCCCGATTCTCTTCATGATCGGGACGTTCGGCGCGTTTATCAATATGCGCTCCCCGATCCTGCGCCGCGGCCCGCTGCTGGAGATCGGGGCTATGGGACCCATCGCGGGGTTCGTGGTGGCGGTGGTGGCCGTGATTGCGGGCCTCCTGCAGTCCTCGGTCCAGCCCGAGAATTCGCTCGACGGCATGAAGCTGGGTTCACCGTTGTTGCTGCAAGGTCTCGGAGCGTGGCTGGTGGACACCCCGGCCAAAGGATACGACCTCGTGCTCCATCCCGTGGCGTTTGCGGGGTGGATCGGATTGTTCGTGACCGCGCTGAACCTGTTGCCCATCGGGCAACTCGACGGCGGACACATCACCTACGCGTTGTTCGGAAGGCGGCATAAGATGATTTCGATCATCGCGGTACTGGGGCTCGCGGTCTTGGGTGTGGTCGGCTGGCCGGGTTGGCTGGTGTGGGGCATCTTGGGCGCCATGCTTGGTTTGCGCCATCCGCCGGTCATTGATCAGACCCTCCCCCTGAACCGGCGCCAACGCGCGATTGCGTGGGCCAGCCTCGTCATTTTTGTCTTGACGTTTACCCCCGTCCCATTTTCGGTCTAACCAGGGAGCGCGTCAGCGGTGGTACAACCGGTGGCCTCGCGCCGCCCGGCCGATTCATCCACTCGTTGCAGCAGCAGCAACCCGGCGAAGAACAGCGCACCGATCGACAACACGGCGGCGCGGTGACTGCCGGTCACGCGCGCGATTTCGCCGTAGAGCAACGGCCCGAGGGTGGCAGCGAATTTGCTGGTCAGCGAGAACAATCCGAAAAATTCTGCGCCCCGGCCCGGGGGCGCGAAGTGCGCCAGCAACGTGCGACTGGCGGCTTGATTGCCCCCGAGCAACGCCCCGGTGAACAAGCCGATGGCGTAGAACTCGGGCGCGGTTTCAACTTGAGACGCCCAGATCGTCAGACCAATGAGCACGACGAGCGTGACCGAGATGGCGCGTACGCCGCCCAAGCGATCGGTCACCCACCCGAATCCCCACGCCCCGGCGGCGGACGAGAGTTGCATGATGAGGAAAAAAATCACCAGCTCGTTGGCGGTGAACGCGAGCACCTGGGTCGCGAAGATCGCAGCGAACACGAACACGGTATTGACCGCGTCGTTGTAGAGAAAATACGCCAGAAAGTATCGCAGCAGGCTGCGGTATTGCCCAAGGCCCCGCAACGTCTCGATTACCCGTTGGACACCTGCAGTCCACGCCGATCCCACGACGCGTGCCGGGATGGCGCGCTCCCGCAGCCACAGAAAGGTGGGCAACGCGGCGATCGCGAAGAACGCGGCAGTCAAGGGGAACGCCAGGCGATAGCGGGAGGCGGCCTCACCATCCATGCCGCCCGCAATAAACGGATAGACCAATGCGAGCGACACCAGGCCCCCCAGGTAGCCGAACCCCCAGCCCCACCCCGACAGGCGACCCATGGCATCGGCGGTCGTCAACTCTTTGAGAAAGGCATCGTAGAGGTGCAGGGCGGCGTTGTAGCCGATATTGGCCACGATGAACAGCCCCAGGCCCCACGCGAGGTCGCCGGGTCCCACCCAACCCAACAAGAACGTGGGAACGACGCACACCGTCGTCATGGCGATGAGAAACCAGCGTTTGGACGCGGTGGCGTCGGCGACCGCACCCAAGATCGGAGACAACAGACCCGCCAGCAGCATCGAAACTGCGTATCCGCGTCCCCACCAGGCTTCTCCGTCTTGCGGGGCAACCACGCGCGCGAAGTACACGCTGTACGCGACCGTGACGATGATCGTTGTAAACGCGGAGTTGGCGAAGTCGTAGCCGCACCACGCCCACCGTTCTTTGACGGATGCCGGCGCGTCAGTCACGCGACGAGGTGGATGATTGATTAAGCACGGCGAGCATCGCGTCGTGGATCTTGCCGTTACTGGCGACGATTTCGGGAGTGTAGGGCGAAAAGGCGCGGCCCGAAAAATCCGTCACGCGGCCGCCGGCTTCTTCCACGATGACCTGGCCGGCTGCGGTGTCCCAGGGGGAGAGCGACAGCTCCCAGAAGCCGTCGGAGCGACCCGCGGCCACGTAGCACAGGTCCAGCGCCGCGGAGCCGGTCCGTCGCACGCCCTGGACCACGCGGCTCATGGCTTCGAAATGTCGAAAATTGACGTTGGTGTCCCGTTTGGGATCGTACGCGAATCCGGTGACGACCAGACTCTCCTTGAGCACGTCGGTCGACGACACCGAGAGCGGGCGACCGTTGCAGGCGGCTCCGCCGCCGCGCACCGCGGTGAAGAGTTCGTCGCGCAGGGGATCGCACACCACGCCCAGAATCATGCGTTCCGCGTGCTGCAACCCGATGGAGACGCAGAAGAACGGAAACCGATGCGCGTAGTTCGTAGTCCCGTCCAGGGGGTCGATCAGCCAGCGGTACGGCGAAGGACTTTCGTGGAGCGATCCTTCTTCGGCCAGGATGCCGTGATCCGGCACCTTGGCCCGCAGGCGGTCCACCACGGCGCGTTCGGCCGCCACGTCGATCTGGGTGACCAGATTGATCGCGCCTTTGAAGCGGATATCGAGGACGTCGGACATGCCGCGGTAAATGATGTCGCCCGCGGCGCGTGCGGCATCCACCGCGAGCGCCAGCCAGTCGTCGTAGGGATCTTCCGGATCAGCCATGCCGCGCATGATACCACACGCTTCACGTGATCGGTCATTCCCCTTCGGGATCGGCATGACGCGTCGCACGATCCGCCGCCGACGGGGTCGACGCGGCCGTATCCGGCGCGCGATGCTGGCGCTGGCGCTACCCGTGGTGGCGTCGACTCTGCTCGAGCGCGCGGTCGTCATCATCGACGTGTTCCTGGTCGGTGGGCTCGGCGCCTCCGCGATCGCGGCCGCCGGCGCCAGCCAGTTGCTCGTGCTGACGTTGGTGAGTCTGGTGTCGGGATTGCCCGCAGGCACCGTGGTCGTGGTGGCGCAACTCTGGGGCGCGGGGCGAAAGGCGGAAGCCGCGGCCGGCGCGCGCCGCGTCGTGGGGATCGCCGCCGTGGTCGGGTGTGCCGTCGGAGCAGTGGGGATGATCTGGGGCGCGGACGCCGTGGTGTTGCTCGGAGCCGCCCCTGACGTCGTCAATCTGGCGCAGCCGTATCTGCGAATCGTTTTTCTGGCGTTCCCGTTGATGCTGTTGGTCACGATCCTGTCCGGCGTCCTGCAAGGCACGGGCGACACCAAGAGCCCGCTCTACGTGACCGTGGTCATGAACGTGATCCACGTCGCGATCGCGTATCCGACGATCTACGGCCGATGGGGCCTGCCGCGGTGGGAACTGGAAGGGGCCGCCGTCGCGGTCGCCGTGTCCACCCTGGTGGGTAGCGGCTGGCTGTTCGCTCTCGTGCACCGTCGCGGTCTCTTGGCGCGCGGCCGCAGCGAGCGCTTCGCGCGCGCGGTGGCGCGGGTCGGCGCGCCCGTGTCCATCGACCGCACGCTGCAACACGCGTCGCAGCTCGTGTTTGCAAACGTGGTGCTGTTGTACGGCACCGCGGCGTATGCCGCACACCAGGTGGGGCTGGCCATTGAAGCACTGTCATTTCTGCCTGGAGCGGGGTTCGCGTTGGCGGCGGAAACCGCGTTCGGTCGGAGTCTGGGGGCCAACAACGTGGCGCGCGCACGCATCCAGAACCTGGAGGCCAACCGCATGGCAGTCTTGACGATGGCGGCCATGGGGGCGGTGTTTTACTTTTTCCCCTATGTCCTGCTCCGATCGTTCACCAGCGATCAGGCCGTCATCGAACTTGGCACTCTCTTTCTGAAAATCGTGGCGCTGCTTCAGATCCCGCTGGCGATCACCATGGTGTTCTCGGGCGCGTTGAAAGGCGCGGGCGACACCCGGTTTCTGCTGGTCAGCACGTTGGTCGGCGCGTGGGGCGTGCGGGTGCCCCTGGCGCTCCTGTTCGCCTACGGGTTCAGTCTCCCGCTCGGGGCGGTGTGGAGCATCATGCTGGCGGATTGGGTCGTTCGGATGGTGCTGGTGCTCGTCCGGTATCGTTCCGGGGCCTGGCGCTCCCAGCGCGTCCTCTGGCGGCCTGAAACGCATTGACAGCGGTTTGAGACCAGCGCTACGATCGATCCGTTCATCAACCACCTCAGGAGGGACGCTCATGCGACGCCTAGTGACACTCACCATTGCGGCGGGGTTTATCGCCATGCTGATGACCGTCGCCGTTCCAGTCGGCGCGCTCGCGTGCGAGAGTGCCGGGGCTTTCAAACACGTGGGCGTGGTCGTGGCGGTGGATGCCACGGCCTTAACCGTCACCATCAATGATGCCGAGAGCGGTGAGCCGATCACGTTTGCGGCCACGGCCCAGCAACTCAAGGACATCAAACCCGGCGATCAAGTGATGATCGGCTTCGTTGAGAAGGATGGGACGCTGACGGCGGTTCAGATCCAGTCGTAGAGAGCCTGTCCATGAACCTGGCCGCGCCTAGGGCGCGAATGGTGATCGTCCCGAAGGGGCCTCACAGGTGGCGCAGCAATGGCCATCTGCGGCGTTGCCGCGCTTGCTTCTCCAAGCGAGCGGACCGGGCTATTGCCAGCGCGACAGATCCGCGCGAATCGCTTTCCGGTGCTCACGTACGACCCAGTACGCTGCGCTCCGGTTCTAGCGGCGCCTTGCATCTGACGCATTCCTGAACAGGCTCTCAGACGAAAGGCAAGGCAGTGACCGTTGCGTGAACGGCCGCGTCTTGGCCGATCGTGACGATCGTCCCGGGCGCCTCAACCTTCCGGTTGACGTATCCGAGCGCGATGATGCGTTTGAGCGCGGGGGAATAGACCGACGAGGTAACGTAGCCGGCCTCTTTGTTCTCCCGCAACACCGACGTCACATCGGGGTGGTAGAGTTTGGTCCCGTGCGGAATGGGCTGGTCCGTCTCGGGCAGCAGTCCGACCAACAGCCGATTCACGTGCCCGTACGTTTTGATGCGGGCGATCGTTTCCTGCCCCATGTAGCAACCCTTGGTGTAACTGACCGCTCGCGCTTCGATTCGCGCTTCCGGGGGGAAATTCTCCTCGCTCATGTCCGCCCCGAACCGAGGGACGCCGCTCTCGATACGGACGGCGTCAAGGGCCTCGGCGCCAACCGCTGTTGCCCCTGCTGCAACCAGCGCTTGCCGTGCGACCTCCAGGGCGCCGGCAGGCACGAGCACTTTATACCCGGGTGTCCCAGGGTATCCGGCTTCGGCGATGACCAGTTGATGCCCATTCCACGTCGTTTCGGTGACGGCCAAGTCGGTGGTCGGAACCGCCAGACCGGGAAATGCGACGCCTAGCGTGCGTGGGGCTTCGGGTCCGTAGAGCCCCAGCAGGCCGTGGGTGCTTGAGATGTCGGCAACCGCGGCGTCGCTGCCGATTGTGTAGCGGCTGAGCAGTGCCGGGAGTTTGGCCGCGAGCTCCGGCTCGGAGTCCACCCAGAACCATTCCGGAAGGGCGTACGCGGTGAGATCGGCCTGCATCTTACCTTTGGCGGTCAGTACCGCGCCGTACAGGCCCCGGCCGGGGCTCAGCAACGCCGTGTCGTTGGTGAGGATGCCTTGCAGGAATTTGGCGCGCTCCGCGCCGGTGATCCGGAGCCGCACCCGGTCTGAGTGATCCAGGAGCCCGGCGCCGGCTCGCAGTGCGTGATACTCCTCTTTGAGTCCGGGAGTGGTCAACAGTCTGTCCTCGATCGCGGACAGGATCTTACCACAGCAAGCGCGTCCTGAGACGGGGGCGCATTGCAATTGCAGGAAATCGTTGACAACGTAGTAGGCTTGGTAGATAATGCGGCCGTTTAATCCACGGAGGGGTTATGACGGGTCGGCATACGGGCCTCGCGGTTGTCCTCTTTGCCATCGCGGTCTATAGTTTGCTGGGATGCGAGAAGACCCCGCCGCCACCCCCCACGATTTCCGGCACGGTCAACATCGCCCCTGAACTTGCGAAGGACGTCACGCCGGACTATGTGCTCTTTGTGACCGTTCGGGCCGCCGACGCGCCGCCGTTTGGCCCGCCGATTGCGGCTCATCGGATGACGAACCTCACGTTTCCGGTGCAGTACACGGTGACGCAGAAGGACGTGTTCTTTGAAGGAGTGGTCCTCGAGGGCAAAGTCAACGTCTATGCCAAGTTGGACAAGGACGGCAACGCCGGACCTCCGGAGCCCGGCGACCTCGAGGGAGAGCACAAGGGGAACCCCGTGATGGTCGGCGCGACCGGCGTTGACATCGTCATCGACAAAATCCATTGATCCTCGGCCCGGCCCCAAAGAGCCTTCCCCACCGGTGGACCGAGACCCCAAGGGCCCGCGTTGTGACGTGTGCGGGGGCCCCATGTTGGACATTCATTGTAAGTTGGTCTGTCGGCGCTGCGGGTATATGCGCGACTGTTCCGACCCGTGAGGGAAGCCTTTACAAGCCCTCGGTTCCCGGCTATCTTTTCGCGCGCGAAGGCTCAGAAAGGAGAGAAACCGACAGAAGATTCGAACGGTAAAGGACCGAAGACCCTAAGGTGATGAGGGGGAGATCATCACACATCTCTTCAGGTAGGAGGAGAGCGATGAAACGACATCTGGTACTTGGTGCGGTCCTGGCGGCCCTGGTCGGCGTGACGTCGACCTCGTGGGCGCTGGATGTCAACTGGGGCGGTGACTACCGCATTCGCGGATTCTACATCGACAATCTCACGGACGGCGACAGCGATTTTCGAGACTCCGCAGCCTACTATTCGTCGCGGTTTATGCTCACGACGACCGCCACTCAGGATGGGGTGAGCGGGGTCGTAACGCTGCTTGCGGGCTCCCAGAATGCCACCGGAAATCGGCTGCTGGGCGACGGCACGGGGTCTCTTCCTGGTGCCGCTGATGATGATGGTTTTGCGTTTGGACCAACCGGGACTTCGGTTGAGATCCTCGAAGCGTATATCAAGGCGGATTTCAAGACGTGGGCGTTGACGGGCGGCCGCGCCGGCCTCAAATTCGGCAACGGCGTGATCATGGATGATTGGGTAGACGGTATCTGGGCTGACCTTGGGCTGGGAGGAATGACCCTCACCGTCGGTACCGCTAAGTTTGACGAGCGGACGGACAACAACGCCGTGTTCATCGGTAACTCCACTCCCGGCGGGCCAGGGGTTGACAGCGGGCCTGGCGATGACGCCGATCTGTACTTCGTGAACGCCGGTTTGGGCAAGACGGGCGCTGCTAGCGGAACGAACGTATTCCTGCTGTACCTGATGGACCGCTCCACACTCGGACTCGATCCCACCGGGGCGCTCGGCATCCCGGCTGGCCAGGAGGCTACGGTTTGGACACTCGGTGCAGCGACCGAACTGGATATGAACGGGCTCAAGCTGAAAGGCGAATTCGATTATCTGAACGGAACCTACAAGCCGCTAACCGGGTCCGATATCGACCTCCAGGGGTACAACCTTGTGCTCGGCGCGAAGATGGATGCGGGTGGGATTCCGTTGGGTGTGGACCTGATCTATACCTCGGGTCAGGACAACAATTCGACCTCGACTGATGGCAATATCAACGGACTGAGCGGGAACTACCCAATCGGGATCATCATTACAAACTCAGGCGCTAGATCCGCTGGAGTCACTGACGGTACGTGCGTGAGTGTCGGCGGTACGAATACGTACAGTGGCGGGTCGGGAAGTTGCCTCGGCGGAGATGGCCTCACCGCAATCAAGGTGTCGACTGGTATGACGCACGGAGCCCACACGATTGACCTCGCGGCGATCTGGGCGCAAGCGACAGAAGATCCATTCGACTTCGGAAGCGGTCTCGCTCCAGATCAGGCGGGTTATGACGCAGGCACCGATCTCGGCATTGAACTGGATGCGACGGTGACTTGGTCGCTCACCAAGAATCTCAGTTTGATGGGGGGAGTCGGTTATTTATTGGCGGGAGACTATTTTAAGTCCCTTCCAAACAATTCGGAACCAAACGGTGCGACCGACGATCTGGTTGTTCTAGTCGCGCAACTCGGGTACACGTTCTAGCTAGTGATCTAACTTTCGTTTCTCTTGGGGGGCCGGTATCGCACCGGCCCCCTTTTTTTCGTCGGTTTTCTCCCGCATAGCTGCTTTGACCGCACGCTTGACAATTCCACGACCCGATGTATCGTTTCCCCCAACATCTACGGGATGGAGCCCGGAACAAGAGCAAACCAGCCGAAAGGCTGGGACGCAAAGCCTCAAGGCTTCGCCGTCGAGGGAGTTCTCGACGGCATGCTGGTTGGGCCGCTCCGGGTCAGACACAAGCCACACGGGTGTTTGACGCGCGCGGCCCAGTTCTCGAGGAACTGGGCTTTTTTATTGGGAGGAGGGCAGGGTCATGGGGAACCGACGCGCAGTGGCTTGGACGGTCGGGGTTCTGGGGTTGGCATTGGTGGCGTGTAATAGTGGGGGAAGCAGTAGCAGCACGGTGGCGGGCGTGGGGCTGGAGATGCCCACCGAGATCTCCGCGATTCCGGCCAGCGGCGGTGGGTCCTCGAAGCTCGCGGTCGCGCTGATGGCGCTCGGCGCCGCGGCGGATCCAGGCACGGATTACTCGAACGCGCAGACCGTCCGGTTCGTCAACGAGCCCACGCTGGAGCAATTCGAAATCATCGAAACGATTCTGGACGCCATGGCGCAAACGCACTACGCGGATTCGGACAATATCAATGCCGGACCGTACAAGGCGATGGTGGCGTTCCAGGACGAGCAGAACGGTGTTGAAACCAAGATGTTGGAACCGTGGATCGTCCAGTCGGACCTGATCAGCGAAGGCGGCCAGACCGTGAACCGCGTCCGGGTGTGGATCGAGGAGAACGACGGCGGGCAAATAAGGATCATCAAGGCCGAGGTCAAGATTTACGAAGCCGCGAGCAAAAATGCTGACGGCTCGTATGCAGACTACGGCGTGTGGACGATCAACGCCAAGATGGACGATTCGGGAACGAATTTTTTTGCGGCCGAGGCCTCGCACGGCTCTAACGGAGAAACCGTGCTGACTATCCACGAAAGGAATGAAGAAGGACCGGGGATCACCCACGAGGTCAAGGCGTATCTGAGCAAGGCTGACACGACGGGTCACGGGAAGGTGGAGTATCCGGATTGGAGCAATTGCATGGACCCGAGCTGTGGTGGAAGTGGCCCGCCGCTAACGACCGCGGCGTATTCTTACAACGCCGCCAATCTGGCGGTCCAGAAGGGAAGCGACCCGGTGCAGTTCAAGGACCGGAACGCGATTACCGAACTGACGCACCGTTACGGGATGTTTGACAGCGTGACGGGCGAAGACGTGCTCAAGACCAAATCGTTCGGATTCCCGGTGAGGTTCGCGGATGCGGACGGCACGCACTACGCGTATTACGGTGCGTGGCAGGGGCGCCATCAACTCTGGTCCGACGTCGGTCCTGTACCGGACGACATGACTGTGACCCGCGAGGACCACGGCGCGAACCAGACGGCCGAGAGCTTCACCACGGTGTCATTCGTGGGAACGCTGACCAAGCGCACGCTGGTCGACGCGGCCGCCACCGACGTCCAAGACTTGCCGTTTGAGACCTGGGTGAACCAGAACGCTGATTTGGTCTATAACGGTAGCGATGGTAACTGGTACGAGAATGTGTGCCAGCCGCCCCCGACTGGTGGCTGTGCCGTGAGTTCGACACCGTTTGATCTGACTCGACTGATTGTCGATCCAAACAACATGCGGAAGTTCGTGAATGTGAATGGATTCGATCTGAACGGTTTCCCTGCCGGGCCGGTCATGTTGGTCTACGATCCAGACGGGACCATGGCTCCACACACTCAGGGGGTGGGATTTTACGAAGTCCAAGGTTTTCCACCGAGCGTGACGCACACGGATAACCTTTATACGCCGGCCGACACCGAGCACCTATGGGTGAACATCGGTGGTTCGATCTACATCGAGTATCAGGGTGAGCCGACAGGGTGGGTGGAGAAGGAGCTGGTCAACTTTGATACAAGAACCTGGACGCCCGAGTTTGGTTCCAATGATTTACCCTATATGTTGGAGCTGGGGCGTGAGTACTACATCAACAACCAGGGTGCGAACTACATAGTCAGAAAGACGGCAGACGGACCGCCAGCGGTCTACGACGTGAAGATCGAGCTCCAGACTGTGGCGAATCCGGTCAATGCTGCCACGGTCTTGAGCGGCGTAGATCACTTCCGGGCGCAGTGGGGCAGCAGCAACCAATACGGATTTGATAACGATCCCAACAGCCCGAATTTTCTCAAGTTGATCTGGCTGTCGGGGACCGATAGCCAGGGGAATCCAGTCACGCTTGGTGACGTGGTGACCGACGGACAGTGGGGGTTGGTTGCCGTCGATGCCAGCGACAATGATATTCTCGATGGCCAGGGTCGCCCGATCCAGTTCAACTGGGAGTACCCGAGGGACGGCGAGACCTGGGGCATCATGACGTACCTCGTCGATGCCAACAGCACTTACAAACTGCTTGATGACCCGATCGCTCTGGCGCCAGTCGTGCTTACCAATGGCGCGGGTGATTCCAAGACCCTGTCATTGCGGTATGACGGCTGGATGCACGGGTTGCCGGATCTGTTTGAGGAGCTGCGTAAGAACAACTTTGTCGTCACGCAGGCTGTTTCGGACAAGATCATCACGATTCCGGCCGGCACCGAGCTCACGGACGCGACGGATTCGGCCAAACACTACCTGGTGAAGCCGCTCGAAGTCAGTCAGTTCCTGGAAGTGTTGCCTTCGGATCCGGGCGGACTTGATATGGCGGCGGCAAACGCGGTTGACCTGTCGACCGTGCCCGACTTTGTCGAGCACGGCATGGGGGCGATGCCGAACGTGACCACGGTCAAGTACTCGGAAGGCAACTTGGTCGAGTAACGACCGGCACGACGTAAAAAGGGGGGGGAGCGACC
>JBFLXB010000018.1 GCA_040757335.1 Nitrospirota bacterium
GCCGCCACCCCCACCGCCGGCCGGAGGAGGGAGGGCCGAGGCCACGGTCACGGCAAAGGCCTGGCTGCCGACCCCGCCACGGTTGTCATCGGCTTGGACCTGAATGGTGATTGGATCGCCCACGAGCGACTCGGTGGGCGTCCAGGAGATGACTCCGGTGCCGGCGTCGATCGTCATCCCAGGAGGCGGGGCAACCAGGACGTACTGAACCAAATCAGTATCCGCATCAGTCGCAATGACGGTCACCGATAAGGGCGAGCCTGCGGTGAGGGTCTGGTCCGTGATCGGGTCGACCTGGGGCACACTGTTGACGAACACATCGAACACTTGGGTGACCGGCCCGCTGCCGTTGTCCACCGAGACGGTCACACTGTGGGGAGCGCCAGCGATGAGCGCGCTGGCATCGCCCGCGGCGGGGGCCCAGGTGAGCCGGCCGTTGCCGTCGATCGCCATGCTGGCAGGGCCCGAAACACCGTACGTGAGTGCGGCGTCAAGATTCGCCCCGTCCACCGCGACCACGTCGTACACCAGGGTGTCGCCCAACGTCACGGCAGCGGGCGGCGATGACAGGATCGCCAAGCCGGCCAATGCGGAGTCGATGGCGCGGACCATGGTAATCATGCCGCCAGGGAACTGGTCCGCGTTCGTGATGTCCAACCGCCGGTCAAACAGGGGGTAGTCGCCTGGAACCGCGGCGGTGACAATCACGTCCCGGGTTTGGCCCGGGGCCATCACCACTGTAAACGCATCCTGGGGATAGGTCGTGAGGTTGGCATCGTCGGCAATGCCGCGCTGCGCCAAGCCCTTGATCACGATCACGTGGTCTTGCGACCCTGCGTTGACGTACCGCAGGAGGAGCTTTTCGCCGGTCTTGACCAGCACGTCCTGGGTGTCGGGGTAGGCCTTGCCGTTGATCAACCAGTATTTCGGAGCAAAGTAGATCGGGTTATAGGGGTTGCCCGCAGCCACCTCGGCGTGCCACGCCGGGTCAATGTCGCTCAGCACCACCACCTGCTCGCGGTCAAACGTCCCTGCCGGATACCCTTGCACCACCACCGCGCCGTACAGACCCATCTGGACCTGCTCGGCCTGGTTCGTGCCACTCTCATAGAGATACGTCCCAGGACCCGGGGGCGTGAACGTGAATGAACCGGATCCCCCTGCCGCAACCATTGCCGCCGTAAAGGTCCCGGCGCCGGTCGGCCCTGTGCCAGGAGTGGGCACGGCCTGGACGGTCATCCCAGGAACGAGGACCGAAACCGCTTCGTCCAGATCATTCTTCAGGTTGATCACCAGGCTGTCGCCGGCTGGAACCACCAGCGTGGGGCCGGGAAGGGTGGCTGGAGGGTTCGACGCGCAGAGGGGGTCGCTCCCGCAGTCCGCAAACCCCCGAATCTCCACGGGTGTACCGTCCGGCATGGTCACGGACCCGGTGGTCGCGCGCAGGCTATAGGTCACGGCCTCGGCAGAGCCCGCTACCAACGCGCTCGCGAACACGGCCAGACCCCCGACAAAGAGCTGTAGTCTCGTTCGGCTTAACATCGCTCCCCTTCCCTCTTCTCCAACAATCAGTGAAAGTGCGTCGCTCAGTTACGGTGTGGGCGGCATGATCATGATATGCGTCATCATGCCGCCGGGACCCTCGTCAAAGTTCTGAATCTCCTGCTCGTGGTGGCTGTGAAACATCATGTAGTGTTCACCCATCCCCTCGTTGAGCGAGACGTGTTTAGCTCCCAACTCACCCGTCTGCCCCAAGAATGGGCTTCCGCTGTACAGCTCGCCGAATGTCAGGTCTGCGTTCGGATCATTGCTCGGCGGCCCCACCACCACGGGAAGCGCCTCGCCGTGCCCCAATGTCGACTCAGCGGTCTCCAGAGCATCGGCCGGAGCGTGCCCGTAGACGTCCCACCCCAGATCTTTGCCCTCCCACGTATAGATCGCGTCCACGGTCTGGCCCGCGGACACCGACTGCGTGAACCGCCCGATCGCCAGATCAGCCACTCCCGCCGACGGATCGCTCTGCAGCAACCGCCCGTCCTGCGCGATCACCTGGGCGTGGTTCCCGTGGTGGTGGAACGGGTGAAGATCGCGGTCCACCGTGGCCATGCGAAAGAGCACCCGCTCGCCGGGGAACATGGAGATCATCGAGCCCACGGGCTGACTTACCAGGTGCGGGACGTTATCCGGCAAGAGCGTGTCGGGATACCCGCGGCCATTGACGAACCAATAGGCCGGTAGATACGACGTGGCCTGATACGGTTGGCCCCGTTCCACCAGCTCGTGTTGGATGGGATCCATGGCGCTCAAGAGCAAAAAGTGCTCGCGATCGTAGGCCGTGTCGGGCGTGTCGTAGGCCTGGCCGGCCGCGGCGGGCCGCACGATGATGCCCCCGATCAATCCCATGTCGAGATGCTTGGTGAGGTACGTTCCGCTGTGGTAGTAGTACGTCCCGGGCTTCGTCGCCGTGAACGTATAGCTCACGGTTCCGCCGGGCGCTGCCTCGGGCGCCAGGGAGCGCAGCGTGGCGCGTTCGCCGACGGTTTCATACACCGGCGCCTGGTTGGGGACGTCCTGGCCGAAGAACACGATCGACACCGGATCCGCCTTTAGAGGCCCGGCCCCGTCGGGATCCGGCAGGTTGTTGGTCAGATTGACCGTGACGTCGTCGCCGACGCTCACCTCGATCAACGGCCCCGGGTAGCGAAACCCGGTCGCATCCCCAAACGACCACGTGTAGACCTGGCCGCCGTCCGGTGTGCTGATGTACCCGGCCTTCGCCTGAAGGTCGTAGACCACCGACGCAGCGGTCGCTGGTGCCGTCGCGCCCAGAAGGGTCGCGACCCCCAGAGCGACCATGAACAGCCGTTGCCCCGTGCTCAACATATCGATCTCCTTCTGTCCCTCAAAGCCATGGTTCACACTGTTCCAGTTTGGAACGTTAGTTCACGATGCGGATTTCGGTGATCATGCCGTTCTGGTTCTCGGACTGCGCCCCGGCGAGTTGATCTTCCCGAGACAGGCCGCTCTGCTTGTTCAGCTCCCGCGCGTGCAGGAAATAGGTCTCGCCCGGGTTCAACCCGGTCGTGTCGATGATGATGTCGGCGGTCTTGCCGCCAGCCATCGAGTACACGGTCTTCTTAAACGACAAATCCTTCCCAACCAACGGCCCTGCGCCGTCAGGATCCGGGCCCCGCAGGAGCTTGGCGTCCTCACCCACCACGTGCATGCGAATGCCGGGGATTGTCACGGTGTGGGTCTGAAATCCCAGGTTCACCAGCCGGATCAGCACGCGCTGGTTGGGCTGCGCCGTGATCAGTGAGGAGATCGGCTGGGAAAAATAGTCTTCTCTGTTGTACATGCAGCCGGGCAGACACGGGGCGTCCCTTGAAACCACGGTGTCGGGATAGGAGCGGCCGTTGAGGGTATAGTAGTGCGGCCGGAAGGTGTGCCACTGGGTCTGCCCCTCCTGGATCGTGTCCAGGTTATGGTGCTTCTCGGCGTCCAGCTCTTGAAGGAGTAAGTTGTACGCCACGTCATACTGCGTGTTCGGCGCTAGTCCTCCGTCGTTATACGCGAACGTGGCGGAAGGCGTGTCCTGCGCCGGTTTGACGATGATCGTTCCGACCATGCCCAATTGGATGTGCTCGGTTGGTTCAAAGTGGCAGTGGTAGGGGTAAGTTCCCGGGTCATTGACCTTGTAGTAGTAGGTGAAGTCGCTGTATGGAGGCACCATCACCGACAGCTCGGGCACGCCGTCGAAAATCGCCATGGCGTGCGGAAAGCCGTGGAAGTGCAGGGTATGCGGGTCAGCGAGATCCACCCGGACGAAAAATCCCAGGTTGGTCTCGGTGATGTACAGATCCTGCCCTTCTTTGACTTCAATGGTCGGCGCCGGGAGATTCGCCTTGTACTTGTAGTCCACGATGTGTTCCTCCGGCACCCCGGTCAAATCAACGAATCCAAAGATGTAGTGGAAGGTGCCGTCCGACATCCTGATGGTTCCGTCCGTCACGCCAAGCCGCACACACTTGACGTTGGGGTCGGCATCAAAGATCCCGTTGCCGTTCCGGTCATTGTCCTCCGGACCCGGAGCGCCCCCTGACGACCAACCGGTCGGCATATTGTCGAGATCGTTCGGGCACTGCACACCAGGGCCCACGGGCGTTGAAGTCACCGCGGAAGCCGGACCAGCAAGGGCCAGCCCCCACGCGACCAGCGCGAGTCCGCCGATTACGAACCTGAAACCTCTCGAACATTCACCCATTGCCCACTCCTTAGTTGAATACGGCGATTGGTTGCCTGGACCTATCGATATCTGCTGGTACGCGGACCAGTCAGAACCCGCGAATCATCCCGGACATGGCCGACCACAGGGCGTCAAAATGGCTCCTGGAGCCATTTTAGATGCTGTACCGATTTAGAGTACAACTATAAAGGTACTTGGATCGGTTCGACAATCCCCTCGAAAGAGGGGATTGAGCAGGGAATCAGCGACGCCGCGCCTGGTCCTGGCCGATGCCGCAGGCTCAGCTCAGGAGGACCCCGAGGGCCCGCGAGCGAGCACCGAGGAGATCCCTGACCGCGTTGTGACGCCGAGCTTGGGCATGATACGTTTGATGTGCTCTTTGATCGTGTACTCGGATAGTTCCAGGGCGCCGGCAATCTCCTTGTTGGTCTGGCCAAGCGCGATGGCCTGGGCGACCGCGATTTCGCGCGGGGTGAGCCCGAACTGCGCGACGACTCGCCCCAGATCAATCCCGGTTTGCCTGATCCGCTCGATCAAGATGAGAACGTGCGGCTTGGAACTCCGATCTATGGCCTGAAGCATCGTGCAACGAATCGAGAACTTTTCCCCCCCAAGAGAACATAGGTACGCCGGGGACGGCGAAGACCGATAACCGCCCCCTTCGGGATCACTCGCCGGCCGTTCCAGAACTTGGTGGCACGTCTCAGCCAGTACCCTTGGAAGGGTCATGGGCCCGGCCTGACCACCAGCCTGAGCCTCCAGCAGTTCGATCAAATCGAGGGCTTCGCGATTCGCGGATGCCAGTCGGCCTTCGTGGTCGACGACCAGCACTCCGGGGTGGCCTCTCCGGCCGGCAAGCACCCCAAGCGGCTGCAGCTCGCCCGTCTCGTCGCCCGGGTTGAAGCCGCCGTCCAAGGCGCGTCCAAGTGCCACGGTCAGCGACGCCGCGAACGCGACGTCTACTTTTGAGAAGTCGGGTTGCCCGACAATTCGCCACACACAGAACTGGCCGATCCGGCTGCCATCCAAAGTCTGAACGCTGCCGATCAGCGACGCCCCCAACCGGTTCGGATCCAGCACCGTCTCCGCGAGCCGGGCCTCGTGGTACACGCAGCGCACCGACGCCTCCGATCCGCGGATCACGGGTCTGGATTGCATGGAGTGGCGTTTGGTTCGAAGACAGCGTACGAGGGGATACAGATACCGGTGGTCCAGGTTCTCCAAAACGGCTCCGACAATTCGACCGCTCGCGGGGCAGAAGAACAAGAGTGCGGCGGCGTGAAAGGAGATTGTCGTTCGCAGCACCGCGAAGAACCGCCGCACCTTCTCCTCGCGCGAGATCGGAGAGGCCGCCAACGCTTCAATCGCGCAGACAACCTTTCGTTGGTAAGGCGACAGCACTTTTTTGGACAAACCCGTCTGCACCGGCATCGCCGCTGACTTCTATCTTTACTCTGTTGCGGAGTAGACCTTTCTCGACCGGCCTTTCATCCGCCTGAGCGTTGCCGTTGCGTGCGATTTCAGGGGCCCGGCACACCTGCCCTACGCGTGCCGCCCACATCAGCGGCGTCAAACCGTCCTGGTCCGCTTCGTCGACGACCACCCCCCGGGTCAACAGCCGCGTGACGGACGCGTCGTCACCGTTGACCGAAGCCCTTGACAACGGGCTCAGCCCCGCGGTCTGTGCGACGCTCATCGACGGGGGAACATTCTCCTCGTGCCGCGGAAAAGGGACGTTCCTAACTGCCTCGATTCCGCCCACTGATGTTTGGGACGCGGACCAATCCCGAGACGTGCCCCCCGCACTAACTTCTTCCCCGAGAGCCATGACCTTTCTACGCGATGTGCCGTTTCTTCTCTTCGAATTCATCCTTTGAGACTTCGCCTCGGGCGTATCGTTTCTTCAGGATCTCCAGAGCCGTCTCCTCAGTTCTTCCCGCCCCTGTACCCTTCTGCACCGCCCAGACGACCAACAAGACGACCCCCACGATCACCAGGATCCAGAAAATCGTGTTCAAGAGCATCCATAGCCCGATCCCTCCGCCCATCATTCCACCATCCATCATCGTCTTCGCTCCCATTCTCGTATGTGGGAATGACGCATCCTCTCGGTACGAATTCTATAGCGCCCGGTGGCAAACATTTGCCCTGTTGGCCAAGGTCCAACCTATCAGGCGTGGGCATGGGGACGCACCAGCTCAGCCTGGTCGGACGGGTGAGGGGCTCGGCCTGATGTCAGCCATCGCACGGTCGACTCGTACGAGCGGTGGATCAGCTCGGCCGCGCGACCGAAGTCCGCGGGAGAGACGTCGAGGGGACACAGCGGTGGAACAACGTGAAGCCTGCACTGTTGCTCGAAGCGCTGAACGTCCAGCGCAAGCCGCCAGCCGATCATGAGCGCGAGGGCTTGCAGCGCCATGCTGATCGCGGTCCGAGGGGTGTGCGGCAACGTGCACGCGTATCCGGCGGGCAGGACATAGATCGATTTCGCGCCGAGGCCGACCGCATGAGAGATAGGGGTGTTGTCGGAGACGCCCCCGTCCATGAGGTCGCGCCCGTCGATGCGCACCGGCGGGAACACCGCCGGGACGGCGGTGCTGGCGAGAATCGCCTCCGCCGCATCGCCCCGGGAGAGCAGCACCGCGGCCCCGGTCCTGACCTCAGTCGCCACGACGTGGAGCGGAACAACGGCGTCTTCCAGGCGCGACAGCGCTACGTGTTGCCGGATGAGGCGGGTCAACGCATTCGGGCGCACGAGCGAGTTGCGAAAGCCGTAGTACCCGAGCGCTCCCTGGATCGGCCCGATGGGGAACACGTCCTTGCGGCGCAGCGAGCGCCAGATACCGGCCAGGTGATCGACGGCGCCCGCTTCCCGCCGCCCCGCGATGAACGCGCCGTTCAGCGCCCCGACCGAAGTCCCCACGATCAGGTCGGGGCGGATGCCGTGTTCGTCCAGAGCGCGCAGCATCCCCACCTGCACCGCGCCCAGGCTCGCCCCACCGGATAGCACGAACGCGATCGACATGACCTCTCCCTACTCGCCTTTGGTCAAAGGACTCCTCTTTGATCGCTAGGGGTTTTGAGAGCCCCTTCTTCTCGAGGCTACGTTCCGATCACCCTGGGCTCCTGCCAGGCTCAATGCGACCAACAGCGCGGACGGCCCGATGGTGTGCTTTCTCGTCTTGGCGTTCATCTGAATCTCCTTTCCGGTTGATGTATGTGTTGACCGACACCCTTACTCATACTGCTCACGTCATGCCGAGTGAGGATCAACTCATGCTGCCCTCCTTTCCTCGCTTGCGTCACCGCAACGCAACGCCTGCGTTGCTTCGCCACCTGGGTGGAACTGACCATCCAGGTTCTCGGAGCGACGCTCGGAGATGCCTTTTGCCTCTCGTCCCTACTGCCGACCTCACGGCCGCGTCATTGATGCAGGGCCGACCGGCTCGATTTCTCGGATGGCTCGCTCTCCAGCTCGCATCCCCCGCGCGAGAAAAATAGCCCGCGATGAATGGCGCCGATGCTGACCATCCCGACCAGCTTGCCCTGCTCCACGACCGGCATGCGACGGAAATTCTTCAGCCCCATATAGGAGGCCGCTTCGAGGATGGGCGTCTCCGGCGAGACCGTTAACGGCTTACGCACCATGATCTCCGCGGCCTTCTTGGCGAGCACTTCGGGATATCTCTGCTCCATTTCCAGAAAATTCCGGCCGTGCACGGTACTTCCGATTCGTATTCCTCGTCACCATCGGCCTCCTTGGACCAGCACCCTGTTCCGGTAGCTGTGCATTGCGTTGCTCGCCGACTTCACCGCTTGCGGTCAGTCCAATCGCCGCGAGGCCGCGGAGTACACGGGTGCACGGCCGCTCTTAAGGCCGCCATAGAAATCGTTGAATGCGGGCGTTGTGAAAATCGGCCATGTAGCTGAATCCATCCCGATCTCCGCGGAGCGTACCACTCAGGTGGCGCAGCACGAAAGCTTCTTCACGTCCCGATCGAACGCGAGCGCGGCCAATTTCAAACCTTCGGCCATGGTCAGGTACGGATGGAAGGTGTCGATCAGGTCACGGATCGCCAGACCATATCGAATCGCGAGCGTGGCTTCCTGCACCACATCTCCAGCCTCGGGCGCCAGGACGTGGGCGCCGAGCAACCGGCCCGTGCGTTCTTCCGCCACCAGCTTGATCAGCCCCCGCGTGTTCCTGGCGACCACGGCCCGTGGGACATCTTTGAGATGAATCATCGCGGTCTTGATCGCGAGCCCCTGCTCGGCCGCGGCCTGTTCGGTCAGCCCCACGCTGGCGATCTGCGGGTCCGTGAAGGTCACGCGGGGCAGGACAGACAGGTCGTACACGCGGCCGACTCCGGTCAGCGCGTTCTCGGCGGCGAACGCGCCAGCGTACGCGGCCACGTACACGAACATGGGCTCACCCAACACGTCGCCGGCCGCGTAAATCGCGGGGTTGCGGGTCTGCAAGTGCTCGTTGACCAGGATCTCGCCGTGCACACCCAGCTCGACACCGGCCGCTTCCAGCCCGAACCCTTCGGTCGTGGGGCGGCGGCCCGTGGTGAAGAGGAGTTGCTCGGCAACGAACGTGCGCGCCTCGCCTGCCACTTCGGCGAGCACCCGATAGCCGCCCTGATTCCGCTCGACCCGGGCCACGTGAACCCCGGTTTCGATCTGTAGCGTCTCTCGGCGCAGCGCGTCGGTCATAGCGGCGCTCACATCCGGTTCTTCCGCAGGAGCGATCCGATCGCCCGCCTCCAGGAGCGTGACGCGCACGCCGAATCGCGCAAGGAGCTGTCCGAGTTCCAAGCCAATGGCCCCGCCCCCGATCACGATCATCGACTCGGGAAGGGCGGGCAGGCTCAGGGCGTCGGTGCTGTCCAGGTATCCGGCCTCGGCCAGACCAGGAATCGGCGGCGTCCAAGGGTGGGACCCGGTGGCGACCAGGATCCCGCGCGGCCGATAGACGGCCCCGTTGATCGAGACCGCGGTGTCCGCCTCCAAGCGTGCCTCGCCTCGAACAATCGAGATCGTGGGATAGGCCTCGGCGACCTGGACGTATTTGCCTTCCCGGAGCGCGGCTACGAGTTCGTCCTTCTGCGCCACGACTCGCCGCCAATCCGAGGGCGGCGGGCATGCCGTCAGTCCCTGAAACTCGTGGTACGCGCAGCGATAGCAAATCTCGGCCGCGCGGATCAGGGTTTTGGACGGCACGCAACCGATGTTTACGCAGGTGCCGCCGATCAAGCCTTTTTCCGCAATGATGACCCGCGCGCCCAATTCCGCGGCCTTGATCGCGGCGGCAAATGCGGCCGACCCGCCGCCGATGATCAACAGATCAGTGTCGCTCTGCCCGTTCATGGCTGACCTCCTCGGGGGACGCCTCGCGGCCACAACACACCGCCCGTACTTTACGCCGGAGATACAGGCCGTAGGCCAGCACAGCCACGCAGACCAGCAACGAGGGAACGAGCACCGCGTCGAGACCACCGGCCATGGCGCCCAGCCCGACCGCGGTGAGCCCGATCACCAGCAGCGGCGTGACGCAGCAGACCGCTGCGACGACCGACCCGATCATCCCGACCTTGACCAGGCGATCGGCCCGCGTCCTCTCCGTGCTCGCGGCGTGCGCGGCGCCATGTGAACGATCCCCCGTCACGGTATGCACGCTCTGCTGCCTGGTCGCCAGCGCGCAGATCGTCAGCGAGTGGGCCGGCCGATGCCCGCCTCTCGCAGCGCCGCCTCCGTGGGACCGCCCTCTGCACAGCACGCGAGCAGGCGGCCGTCCACCGCCACTGCGGGCACGCGCGTGACCCCGTACCGGCGCGCGCGGTCCGCACCGGCCGAATCGCGCGTCGAGACGATCTCGACGGCGCACCACGGACACGCAAGACGCTGGACCATAATGACCGTTTCGTCACAGACCGCGCACCCCGCGCTGAACACTTCCACTGTTCGTTGTGTGGACATGTCATCCTCCCTTCTTCGTTTGCGTGGCGCAGCATCGGCACACGTTCCAGCGCCGACGCCGCGAGACGCCCTTAACGTAGTTCTGCCTCTCTGTGGTCGTGTCCTTCCCCAACTCTTCTTGTCCTGATCAATAGGTCTTTGGTCGACCACGTCGAGGATCGGACACTCGCTGGTGGGACCTTGCCCCCGACAAGCCGCCGCCAAGTTTCTCAACGCGTCGCGCATTCGCTTGAGTTCGACAAGGCGTTGATCGATCTGGGCGATCTTGCGTTCGGCCTCGCGCTTGACGTCCGCGCAGGTCTTCCGCTTGTCGACTTTCAGGTTCAACAATTCCGCGATTTCGACCAGCGAAAACCCCAGGTCTTTGGCCCGCCGGATGAAGCGCACGCGCGCGAGGTCCTCGTCGGTATACTCCCGATAGCCCGAGTCGCGCCGAGACGGCGGCAGGATCAAGCCCCGGCGCTCGTAATAGCGAATCGTATCCACCCGAACGCCCGCCTCTCTGGCGAGCCACCCAATGGTCGAAGGTTTCATCGAGCGCACTATACACCCTGGACCTAGGTCCAGAGTCAAGCCCGCGAATCCGCTGGTTGTCAGCCCTCGCTCCATGCACGAATTACTCGGGTGCCGGCCGGTAAATGGCCGTGTCCGGATGAAACGCGTACCAGGCAAACCAGAAGGCCGCCACAGACGGAATCGGCCGGTCGTTCGGATCAGTGGCGTGGGCTGTACGGGTCTTTGGGTCAAAGTGAACCGTGATCGGCTGATCCCCGAGCCGATCGCGGACGGGCGTGCGCTGGGTCTCAAGCACCGAGAAGGGATAGGCCTTGGCTTGGCCCCCGCGTTTGACGCCCAGGACCCAGGCTTTCGGAGGCAGGCGGGAATCGCGCGCCGCGACGTCGAAGAAGAGACGCGGGGTCGACGCGTACCCGCGGTAGGGATCGGTCTCGTAGTCGCGGGCGTGGCCGGTATCCGTGGAGAGCACGAGCGTCGCGGAATGCGTGGTGCGCCACGCTCCCCAGGTCGTATGGAGCGCCGGAAGCAGGGTCAACCTGGTGCCGATCCTGGGACCGGTCATGGCCTCCTGCCGAAGCTGGGACCAGAGACTCTCGGTGTCGCGGTCGTACAGGAGGACGTCGCTCTGGTAGAGCAGTCCGGACACGCCGAACAACGCGCGCCGGTCGTGGATGAGCGCGTCGAACACCATTCCGGTCCCGCACAGCGGGCAATAGGTCACGACCACCGGCGCGCCGCCCACGCGATCGTTGACCACCTCGTGCCAATTAAGGATCTTTATGGGATACGCCTTGGCTTGCTCGTTGAGCTGGATTCCGATCACCCGATCATCGTCCTGAAGGAACCCGCAGAACCCGCCGGGGCTGAGCCCTGGCGGGTTCTCGTCAACGGGCTTGTCGCCGCACGGGTGGCGCAGCAACGCGGCGGACGACGCCGGAACAAACGCGGGGTCGGTGAGCGCGGGAATCCCGTCACGCGGCGGACCGCCCGATACGATCTGATCCAAGGGCACGCTTCGCATGGTCAAGTCGAACCCGTTCATCACCGGGCCGCGAGCGCCAATCGTCGAGACCATGACGAGCGCACCCCAGACGGTCAGCGCGACATGACTCTGCCGTGTGGGGCCCCGGCAGCCCGCGGCCGGGGCTCGCTTCATAAACGGCTTGCAGTCGTCCACGACAGGGAAACCGCCAACGGCCGGCCTCGCTTCAGAGCGTGATCACCTGGTAGCCGTCCCCGATCAGCTTGGCCACGCTCGGATGTCCCATGTACTCGGAGATCGTCGAGACCTTGGCTTCTTTGACTTTCTGTTTGTCGACCTGGAACGCGCCGATGCAGTAGTCGCACGCGCCTTTGATCAACCCCTGGTCACGAAGCTGGATGAACAGCGGATGGAGCATGTGATCGTCCTTGTTCAGTTCGGGAACCCAACCCGTCCCGCCCCCGTCGAAAATGAGCTGCACCGCGTGCCCCGCTTCACGCAAGTCCTTGGTGTACACCAAACTATGTGCCGCTCGGCCCATGCTGTCGTGCGTGCCAGGTTCGGCGTGAAGGATGACCGCGATCTTTGCCATGAGAATCCTCCTTTCCTCGCTTGCGAAGGGCAACGTAGGCGAGCTTTCCCGCGCCGAGGCTGCCAGATTCCTTCGCCCTTCGGTGTCTCTTGATTCCTTGCGAAGGATACTCCCGGAGCGGCCCTCAAGAATGTAGGCAGGATTACAAAAAGGAAAAAGAGAAAGATTACCGGCTGTCTCTGGCGGCGAGAGACGAGGGCGTGCCGCTCCGTCGCTTGAGCACCTCCGGACGGAGCAGAGTGATCGAGCGGTCTTCGAAATCGATCAGCCCCGCTTTCTTGAAATCGCCCAGCACTGCGCTCACGGTTTCTCGGATCGAGCCGATGAGGTTGGCGATCTCCTGGTGCGTGATTTTGATCTCGATGCGGATACCTCGGTCGGTCGTCCGGCCGTGCTCTTCCGCGAGTTGGACCAAGAGATGCGCCAACCGGGAGGGGACGTCCAGAAACACCAAATCTTCGACGCGGGTCTCGATCTTCCGGAGCCGCGAGCCGATCAACTTGGTCAGCCGAAACGAGAGTTCCGGTTTGTGCCGGACCAAGGCCAAGAACTGCTCCCGCGGAATGAGACAGATCGCGCTGTCGTCGAGCGCTTCGGCGATCGTGTCTCGCGGCGACTCGTCGAGGACTTCCACCTCACCGAAAATCTCGCCGGGTTTCAGCAGGGCCAGCGTGACCTCTCGCCCATCTTCGGAGACGCGGGAGATCTTGACGCGGCCCGTCTTCAGCAGATAGACGTACCGACTCGGCTCTCCCGGCAGAAACAGTGCCGATCGCTTTTTGACGGACTCCATCTTGGTGGTGCGCTCAAGCTCGCGCATCTCCGCGGCGGTCATCTCTTGAAACAGATTGACGCGCTGGAGGTACCACAGCTTGCTTTCGAGCACGCGAACGGTCATGACATGGTCGCTCCGAAACCAGCCCCTCGTGTTTGACGCACCGCCGTGGCCGCCCTCCCGACGATCCTCCGGACTCCAAACGCCTCGCCACTATAAGACCCGACGACCGGAATGTTCAATAGCGCCCCGTTGGGGCGTCGCCATGGCGCGATGGTCCCTCCACCAAAGACGTCCTGAGCGCGGTAGGCCTTCGATGCTCCGGGCTCTCTACTTTGTAGGCCAGGCTACGTTTTGGCTCGTCGCCCGCGTGTAGAGTGAATAGTCGCACGCGTATGCGACGGGTATCGGTCGGTTCTATGAGTTCTGTATGCTGCCACTCGGACGGCTTCGGGGCGAGCTTCTTGGGTCGCCGCAGTCGAGCCGACCGCGAACACCGTTTCATGGCCAGCGTCAAGCAATTCATCCCGGCGGCGATGATCTCTGCGCTCGCCGTTGCGCTCCCCTCCGAGGCCGCCGAGCTGCTCGTCGAAGACGTGGTTCGCAATGTGACCGTGCAGGACAATGCGATCCGTGACGAGACCGCGCAGGTTGTGATCCATCGGGATGACGGCCGAGGGGGCGACCAGCGGAGCGCGTACCGTCTCTATTGGAAAAATCTCCAGGGCGAGAAGGGCGCGCTTGGCAAAATGCTCCTGATCACGCTTTCGCCGTTGGACAAACGCGGCGAGGGGTTTCTCCTGTGGCAGATGGAGCGCGCGACCGACTCTCAGGCCTGGCTCTACTTACCAGATCTACGACAGGTCCGCCGCGTGACGATCTCGGGACACGAGCAGCACCAACACGATCGCGACCAGCGCTCCGACCTGGGGCTCGGATTCGAGCAGCTCGGAACGCGCTTGGCCGGCGTGCGCGGGGAGCTGGTGGGGCGCGAGGTGCTCGGCGGAGTCGAGCATCTGGTTGTCGAGACCAGATCCGTGATGAGCCCCGACCCGCTCCCCTTGCGTCGCTTCTGGATCTCGTCGGCCGACTGGACGATCGCCCGGATCGAATATCGCGACCTTGCCGGACGCCTGGCGCGCACCCAACGGATCGACTGGGCGCGCCTCGGCCAAGCGTGGGTGTGGACGCGCACAGAAATCCAGCAGGCGGATTCGCCCGCCAAGACGATCGTCGAACTGCGCGATATCGCGGTCAACACCAACCTCGCGGACCGTCTCTTCACAGTCGAGACCCTCAAGTCGGGAAGGACTCCGTAGCGTCCCGTGCCGGGCAGTCGGGATCTTCGCACCTCCTGTTCGTTCTTGATCAGAACCGACCTGTGGACTCGAGGTCCTTCCACAGTCGCGCGCCGTTGTAAGAAAGCACCGGGGTCAGGGTCGCATCCTCAAACCCCTTGATCGCCTGTTCGAAGACCCGCACTAATTTTTCATCGCCGTCTTGGACGTACCAGAACTGGGCGATATCCGAGTACTTCTTCAGGTTCGGCCAGGTGTTCATATCCATTCCCGGCGGCCCGGTCCGATAGAAGTTCTGCCACACTCCGAAGACGCGCAGCTTATCTCCGAGCGGAATCCAGCTCACGTATAACGGGTCGCGGTCTGGCAGGAACTCGATCCCACAGAGCACCTCGGTAGCACCGGACTCCGATCCGTACACCCTATCCTCCCCTCCGGTCAGGGGTGCCCGACCGCCAAGGACTAGCCCGCATTATTCATGAAGCCCATGGATAAAGCTCGAGTCGGGATACCTCGCCTCGTCCGGACACCTGGCGGAGCGCCAACAGGCGCTTTGCCAGCCCTCGGGGGCTCGGCGAGCTCCCGAGGGCCCGGTCCGCGAGTAGGCTGCGCCCCTCGGAGACGCACCTCGCCCGCGGGAGCCAGCGGAACGTCGTGTTGGCCCTCGCCACGCCTAGCCCGCCCGCGCGCCGACGGCCAGGGCGACCTGGGACCACGCCTCACGAAAGGGCGCCGAGGCGGGCAGGTGCAGCACGATGCGGCGCACCGACACGACGACGCGCGCCCCCAGCTTGAGCAGCCACTCGCGCAGGGTGGTGACTTGCGCCCGGGCACAGGCCGTTCGCGCCGCAGACCGTCGCAGTTCTTGCAGCACGACATACGCCGCGGCGGTCAGCAGCACGCGGAACTGGTTGGCCCAGAAGCGCGAGCAACTGGTCCGATCCAGTTCCAGCCCGTGGTGCAATTCTTTGATCCGATTTTCAATTTCGCCCCGGTAACAGTACCGCTGCTCGTAGACCACCTGCGCCCGCTCGGCCCGGTTGGTGACCACGAACCGCGGGTTGTCCTTGAGCGCCCGGCCGGGATGCGCCACCACCTCGGCTTTGATCACCACCCGGCGCCGCCGGGCCCAGCTCTTCGCCGCATAGCGACACTCGGTATACCCCGTGGCCGTCTGCCCCGTCTCGCGCGCCCGGCGTCGGGCCTTGCGCAGGGCTTTCTCCGCCCGCCGTTCCAGGACGGCGTTGCTCGGCAGCCCGATGACGTACTCCACGCCCACGGCCTCCAAGCGCTCCAGCAGTTCAGGGCTGCCCAACCCGCCATCGAGCCGCACCAGCAGGCGAGCCGTGGGAAACGCCCCGCGCAGCCGCGCGATTGTGCGGACCAGCAGCCCGCTGATCCCCTCCCGCGAGGCCGTGCCCGGCCGCAACACGGCGGCGAACAGATACTGCTCGGGCTCGTCGTCGAAGCGCAGAAACCCCACCAGCGGCAGGTAGCACGTGCTCCCGTAGTGGCCGTTGAACAGCGCCAGCTGCTGCGCCCCGTGTGTGGGATCGTCCGTCGGGTCCAAGTCGATCGTGATCTGCCGGGCGCGGCCCTTGAGCCGCCGCTCGTGGTAGGCGAGCACGCCCTCGGCCAGCGCGGTCCCCAACCGCAGCAGGGCTTTGGGACCGACCGCGTTCTCAAAGCGCGAGAGCGTGGGCTGCGAGGCCAGGCCGTCGCCGGTCACCGGATCGCGATCCAGCAGCAGCTTGTGCACGGGGTCGTCCACCAACCGCGCCGCGTCGTTCGCATCGGCGTAGCCGCAGGCCAGGCCGAAGACGCGCTGCCGGACCAAGTCCACCAGCGGGTGCACCACCTTGCCGGGCTCGCGCACATCGGGCAGGCACGCCGCCAAGCGGGAGGTCAGCCCCAGGCGCTGATCGACCGCTTTCAGCAAGATCGCCCCGCCGTCCGAACTGCTGTGCGCCGCGTCGAACTGGGCGATCACCGGCCGATCCGCCAGGGCTGGGAACAGGACACGCTGTGTGCTATCATCCGCTCGCATCGACACGCCTCCGGAGTGGGAAATGCTGCGTCGCAACAGCACTTATACCACGCCGGAGGCGTTGTCGTTTCAAGTTTCGTGAATAATCCGGGCTAGGTAACGAATATGTTTCGGATTGCCCACGGCTCGGTGGTGAGCTGGCTGGGAACCGCTTGGGCAGAGGTATGGCTCGTTCGACCGCTCGGCGTAACATACCGAGAGGTGATCGTCGGTTGGCCATGTCAGGTCGCGCCCGATCAGATAGGTCCGGAAATGATTGTGCTGCGCCAGCACAACAGCGAATGGGCGCTCCTCCCCCGACTTGAGGAGCACATGCACAGCCCCGTGGATGTCCAGCTCGTGCCAGGTGTTGAGGTCTCCGATCAGTCTGGCAACCACGCCCTGATACCAGGCCAGGCGGGCTGGCAAACCGCTGGCTGCGAAGGCCACGTTGTACTTGAGGATCAGCACCTCCATGGCGCGGGCCGGCTCGTCGCCGGGAGGGGCCTGCATCGTTTCTCGGTATAATCTGCCATACACCACGGCACGATGGTCGCGGCAGCCGGCTCCTCGGCACGGCGCGATATCCCCTTGGAAGTCGAGGTTGAAACGCGGATTCCGCTCGATCTGCTTGAGAGACGTCCTGTCGGGCCTTTCGCGAACAACCCGCTTCTTTAAGTCTCGCACCACCGTCTGCGGAAGATAGTCGCGGTAGAAGTCGATCGGAGGGATTCCCCGAGGCGCAATGAAGACTCGCGGCTGGAATCGCTCCAAGAATGCGCGATCCGCCTCGGGCGTTTCCTCGCCGAAGTCATCCGCCCGCCACTCCGAACTCGGGTAGGTGAGCGGTTCAAAGAAGGCCAAGGCATCCGCCGGCCACGACGCCGGCTCGGCCGAAGCCGGGACGGCCATCAGGAACATGGCGAGCACAACAAGACTCACGGTGACTGGCGCCACCGGTCGGATCGTTCCCCACCGATTTGCGGCATCTCGCTTCACCACCGGTTGCAACCGACGACCTATTGATCACGAGCCTACTAGTTCAGACTTGCTCTACGGACAATAGGCGCTCGGAGCCCCGTGGTCGATCGCGCCAGTCCCCCCACCGCGCATCCGGAGCCACCGCCAAAGCGGGATGGGTCCCCCGCAGAACACGCTCCCCGAGAGCTGAGTGGCGACGAGGTTGTGGGGTTGCCGTCTGGTCACACTTATCCCTTCCACCATCGAGATATTGCTCGAGTGCCCGTCGGACCTTCGACCTCGCCCGGTGAAGCAGCACCCGCTGATTCGTCTCGCCGATCTCAAGCAGGCTACAGGTCTCTTTTGCGTCCAAGCCCTCGACGTCTCGTAACAGGATGATCTGCCTCTGGTTTGGTGGAAGGGCTTCGATGGCTTTCACGAGATATTCACCCGCTTCTTTCGATAAGAGGAGTCGCTCTGGCGTACCTTCATCCCAAGAGTTGGGCGGTGAGGCCCAGTGATCCACCCAGGGACCCGTTGTCTGAAATCTTGCCGGATCCACAGCGGGCTCATGAGGATCCTCATCAGAACTCCCGAGGGATGAAAATGGCACACTGCGACTCTCGCGGACTCCCCTGGTCTTGGCCCGGTTGATTAGGATCCGGAAGATCCAGGTCTTGAGCGAGGAACGGCCCTCGAACCGATCCAGTCCCTCCAACACCCCTACCCAGGTTTCCTGGACGACTTCTTCAGCGACCTCGTGGCTTCGAACGAAACCCTTCGCCAGACGAAGCAGCACGGCATGATAACTGTCTACCAAGGAGGCGAACGCGGCTTCTTCGCCTCCTCGCAGCGCTGCCAGGAGTTGTCGTTCATTTGTCGATGCGTCAGCTCCCACGGGCCTAAGACTCGATTCCAGGGATCGGTCGGCTTCCTGAACCGTCTCGCTCGACAGCGACATTATGGATCTCCTTATCCCTCGGGACAAACGTCCAGGTCCTTTTGACGACCCTCACAAACTCTCTGTCGCGTCGGGGTTAGTCCAGCACATTCCTGGATCGACCGGCAGTATACAGCATGTTCTTGACCCCGACAGGACAGTTAACCAAGTAGACTCCTTCTGAGAGTCGCTCTAACAGAATGTCCAGGCCCTTGGGGCAAATGGAAGATACCGAAGAGCATTCCAGAACAGTCTGATGGACCCCATTCCGGGTGATGCGTCCCATCTCTTCAGCCCACGCACTCAGATTGTCCTCACAGATCGATCCTTCTATCTTGAGGATCGATGTCAGTTCATTTTCGAGGATTCTTCTTATACGAAACATATCGCTCCTGGCCATCTCGCCCTTTACTTACTACAGGAACTATGCCAAAAAAAAATCCATCGGATGATTTCCTAAGTGCTCAATTTCAAAAGGAATGATAAATTTTTCGAGATTTCCTACTGAGGCTTGCACACTGATCGTGTCGAGATATCAACGCGACGTTGATATTTCGACAGCGTCATGGTGTCCGATTGATACCCAGCTTCTTCATTCTGGATAAGAGCGTTGTACGATTGATTCCCAGTAAGAGCGCAGCACCTTGAGGGCCGCCGATCATCCAGCGCGTCTTCTCCAGAGCCTTGAGGATATGCATCCGCTCCGCCTCATCGAGGGGTAGGACCTCCTCTTTTTTCTCCTGGACGACCGCCGCTACGTGAAGCTGATCGGTTTGGATAACTGGACCATCGCAGAGAATGACCGCCCGTTCTATGACATTAGCTAACTCCCGCACATTTCCCGGCCAGTGATAGCTGGTCAGGAGGCCCATCGCCTCTGCGCCGACACCGTCGATCCTCTTACCCATCCGCTGGGAAAACCGCCGCACGAACAACTCGATCAAGAGTGGTATGTCTTCGGCTCGCTCCCGGAGCGCCGGCAGATGGATGGGGAAAATATTGAGCCGATATAACAGGTCGGCGCGGAACGCTCCGTGCCGAACCTCTTGCTCCAGATCGCGATTGGTCGCCGCGATCACACGGACATCCGTGCGCAACGTCTGGGTCCCGCCTACGCGCTCAAACTCGTGTTCCTGTAAGACGCGGAGCAGCTTGGTCTGCATGTCGAGCGGCAACTCGCCGATTTCATCGAGGAAGATCGTCCCGCCGTCGGCCAGCTCGAATCGCCCCTTCCTTCTCGCCGTCGCGCCGGTAAACGCGCCTTTCTCGTGACCGAACAATTCGCTTTCGACGAGTCCTGCTGGGATTGTGCCGCAGTTCACCGTGACCAAAACGTGTTGTTTCCGCGCGCTCAGATTGTGAATCGCCCTCGCGATCAATTCTTTGCCGGTGCCGGTCTCGCCCGAGACCAGGACCGTGGTCTCGGTGTGCGCGACCCTCTCGACCCGCTGAAAAACTTCCTTCATCGCGAGGGACGCACCGACGATCTCCCCAAAATTGTGCTGGGTTCGGATCTCCTCCTGGAGGTACACCTTTTCGGCCTGAAGGCGATTCTTCAATTGCTCCACTTCCACGAGGGCGGCTCGGAGCCCTTCCTCGGCCCGCTTCCGCTCCGCGATCTCCGCTTTCATCCCGTCGTACAGTCGGGCATTCTCAAGGGAGACCGCGGCCTGGGATGAGAGCATCTGCATCACCCCGACGCGATCGGGCGTAAACGCATCGGCGGTCAGGTTGTTCTCGAGGTAGAGGATGCCGACCAGTCGGCCCTGGTTGATCACCGGCGTGCACAGGATCGAACGCGGTTTTCGCTCCGTGATGTACGGATCACCGGCATACCGCTGGTCGCTCACCGCATCGGCGAGCACGACGCTCTGCGAGGTCCTCTTCACGTAATTGACGACGCTTTTCGGAAGACTCTTCGCTGCACTCAAGGGGATGGCTTCATGCACCGTCATCTCGGGGGCATCGACCGCTCCCTCGGCGCGCACGAACAATTCGCCGTCGGACTCCACCATCAGACTGCCTCGCTCAGCCCCAGCATTCTCAATCGCGATGCGCATCAACTTCGCCAGCAGCTCCTCCAATTCGATCTCGCTGGACATGACCTGCGCAGCCTTCATCACACTGAAGAGGTCGAACGCACCGGCTTTGGTCTGGTCCATGGCCGGAACTCCGCCAACCGCTAATGGGCGGCTATTCGCCTCTCGGCCCAGCAAGTCAGGATACTTGTGCTCCAGTTCGGCGACCTTGGCAGCCGCGCCCCACTGCGCATAACAGGTTCGAGCGTCGTCCATGAACACGGCGGCGATCTTTCCCTGTCCGCGTCCCAGCCAGAACTTGGCGCAAAGTTCGCTCGCCAGCGCTCGATGCTGGAGCATGTTGGTCTCGCCGGCGTAACGAATGGCGTGCTCGTACCGGTCCAGCGCCGCAAGGTGCCGGCCGGCAATGCGCTCGATCTCCGCCGACAGCAACAGTGCCTGACAGAGAAAGTTCTCGGGACAGTTCTGCGCCAGGACCGCAAACGATGTCTGCGCCTTTTCCATCTCCTCGAAATAGGCCCTTCGCTCATCCTCTGTGGCATCAGCATAATTTGCGGCCAGGGTGAGACCAGTCCAGAAATCGAACATCACGGGCCAGATCGTTCCTGAAAGCCGATACACAATCCCGCGCGCGGTGCGGGCGGTTTCCAATGCCTTTCCATACTCCCCAAAGACATAAAAGAGATGTAGCTTGGCTACAGCATAAAACGTCGTAAAGAACGGATTGCCGCGGTAGGTCTCCGCGTATTCGTTCTCGTCAAATGCTTCGTGGGAAAGCGACAGCGGTGCCCTGGTCTCTCCCTGCAACGCCCGGACCCAACTCAGCATGAGCATCAGGGCATCGCCGAAGCTCACAATCTTCAACTTCTTGATCAGCGCCAGATTAGGCGTGTAATCGCGGACGAATTGCGCGAGGTCCTGGGTTGAAACGATCGCCGACCAGGTTTCCGTACTGGCGCCGTAGGCTGCATACAGGAAATCACCGCTCTCAAGCCCGCTCCGGCATGCCTCGCGCGCGTGGGGAATGCAGGTTTGGATCGGCTGCCGCCAGAGATTCACGTGCGCATGGAACTGCTGATGAATCTTTGCCCGCCGCCGGGAGTCGTTAAAGCGCTCATTCACGCGCAGGGCCAACCTGCCGAATTCGTAGGCGGATTCGTAGTCTCCACACACCGGCCCTACCGTAATGGCGTGCGTGACATAGCCGTATGCCGACTCTTCCAGGTTGCCGTGGAGCAACGACAGGCGCACCATCGTGGCGGAGATCAGACGGGCGAGGACTTCTTCTCCAATGATGTAAGCCGAGGACCACATGTCGGTGAGAATAGTCATCACCATCCGCGTCTCGGGATGGATCATGACCGGCAGGTCGATGAGCGATTCAATGCGGCGCTGGCCCAATAGCGACCGAATGGATTCGATCTCGCTTTCCAGCGCGGCTTGCTTGCCCTCCACAGAATCGGGAAAGGACACGCCAAAGAGGGCGAGGCTTTCGCAGGCGACGGCGAGAGCATCCGCATAGCGCGACATGTTTTCATACTGGACGCTGCGCAAGTTGTAGACCCTGGCCTTATCCAGACTGCTCCGCGCGCGCTGCAGAAGCGACTCGAACTGCTGCTCCACCTCGTCGAAATGGCCGCACAGATACAGGCATGCGGCGGCCTCGAGATGCAGAGCGAAGGCGAGATCGTAGCGGGACTCCCACTGCTCTGCACCGAGTAGGCTCAATCCCGCCTTGAGGTAATCCCGCGCCGCGACATAGGCGGTCGAGGATTTGGCCTTCCGTCCAGCGCTCAGATTGAGCCGGGCGAGCGCTACACGCTCCGTCTCTTCCGTGATCAAGCTTCTGCCGAGGTTCAAGTGGTGGACGACATCAAAGACCGTCTCATCGGTGTGTTCCGGATCAACGCGTTGCAACAGCAAGCGGCCCACCGTCAGATGAACGATCTGTTGCCGTTCCGCCGGGATCAGCGCATAGGCGGCTTGCTGCACGCGGTCGTGCAGGAAGGCGTAGGACCGCGGATCGTTATCGGTCTTCGATCCGCGGTCTGCTGTGGTCGAAAGGATCAGCCCTTGGTTGATCGCCTCTTTGAGATCATCAGCCACCGCTTCCTGCGATTGCTCGCTAACAATCGCGAGAGTGTCCTGGTCAAACTGATTCCCGATGCAGGCGGCGAGCGTCAACGCGCGTTGAGTCTTGTTGGAGAGCCGCTGAATTTTTCGCGTCATCAGATCAATAACGTTGTCCGTCATCGTCGCGCCGGCTATGTCGTCGATGCGATACGCCCAGCGGCCCTGCGCGTAATCGAATTCCAGGAATCCCTCCTGCTTGAGCGTCTTTAAAAACTGGATCACAAAAAACGGATTTCCGTCGGTCTTCTCAAAGACCAGAGCGGCGAGCGGCGCGGCCTCTGCAAGCTCGCCGTGCAGTGTGTCGCGGATGAAGAGCGTCAGGTCCGGGAGTTGTAGTGGCTCTAAAGTGACGCGGTGCAGTTCGACCCCCGCCGATTTGAGCGAGCTTAAGGTCCGCATCAGCGGATGGGCCGAATCCACCTCGTTGTCGCGGTAAGCGCCAATCAGGAACAGGTGTCGAACGTTCGGACTCGTGAGTAACAGCTGGAGCAGATTCAAGGTTGCCGGGTCCGCCCATTGTAAATCATCGAGAAAGACGACCAGAGGATGATCGTGTTGCGTGAACACCTGAAGAAAGCGCTGAAAGACGAGGTTAAAGCGGTTTTGCGATTCCACCGGCGGCAACTCCGCGACCGCAGGTTGCGGGCCGATCACCAACTCCACTTCGGGAATCACCGCAATGATGACCTGCCCGTTGGGGCCTAGGGCATGGATCAGCTTCTCCTTCCACCCCTGGATCTGCTCCTCGCTCTCGGTCAAGAGCTGCCGAACCAATTCCTGAAAGGCTTGAATGATGGCGCTGTAGGGAGTACTGCGTTTGAATTGGTCGAACTTGCCTGAGATGAAATACCCCCTCCGTTCCACGATAGGCTTATGCACTTCGTTGACGAGGGTCGACTTGCCGATACCCGAATACCCCGAAACCAACATCACCTGGGTTGTTCCTTGAGCGACTTGCTCGAACGCCGCCAGTAGGGTTTCTAACTCCCGTTCACGCCCGTAGAGCCTTTGAGGAATCAGAAATTGATCAGAGAAATCATACCGACCGGGCGTGAACCCGCCGATCGTCCCGGAGGCCTGCCACTGTGCCAAGCACGCTTCCAGATCAGCCTTGAGACCATAGGCGCTTTGGTATCTCTCCTCAGCAGTCTTTGCAAGCAGTTTCACCACGATACTCGAGACCGCTTGGGGCACATCGGGATTTAGCTCACAAGGCGGTGCCGGAATTTTGGCGATATGAAAATGAACCAATTCCAAAGGGTCCATCGAATCGAAGGGCAGTCTTCCGGTGAGCATTTCAAAAAAGGTGACGCCGAGGGAGTAAAAATCCGTACGGTAATCCACCGCCCGATTCATCCGGCCGGTCTGTTCCGGAGACAGATAGGCTAAGGTCCCTTCAAGTAGACTGGGATGGCTAATTTTGGGGGTCTCATGGAGAAGGAACGAGGAAATAGTAAAATCGACGAGTCTGACTTTATTGGTTTTAAGGTCAACGACGATATTGTTCGGATTAATATCATTATGAATAAAATTATTCTGATGAACTTCTGCTAAGGTCCCTGAAAGCTCAATGGCTATTTTTAGAAAGGAGACGAGGTCGATCCGTTGAGAGTCGATAAGGATCCGGAGGGGTTCGCCACCGATATCTTCGAGGATTAAAGCCAGTCGATTATGTTGTCTTTCAAGCCCATAGGCTTTAGGGATCCCATCGATCCGAAGATTCTGAAGTATTTCATACTCGCGCTTGAGAGCCGCAATATCCTTTTCAGCAGGCAAATCGGCTATCAGGGTTTTGATGAGAACCGTCGCTCGATCCCGATCCCGTTGCCCGCGAAATACCACCCACTTCCTACTCCTATGAATTTCTTCCAGGACTTTGTAGCCGGAAATCATCTTTATCTCTTCTAAAGCGGTTTGAGACTACCCGCCGACGTTGAGTACTCTCGTCGCCGTCCCGGGGTACGAGAGGGTCCAGGTTCTTCCTTCTGGACATTCGTCCGCGCCTTCAAGGAGAGCTACCGACCGTTTTCGGGGAGAATGACTGGCCATACGAGGCACACCCTGGAATATCCGCGGTGCATTTTCTGAAACGCTTTGAGTCGCGTAGGAGCAGGACAATAACTATCAATCCGACCGATGGCTCTTCCACGTTCGGAATCGCTGGAACAGCTCCTCACGAACCGCTGGAGGGATCGGTTGTTCGGGAAGCTTTCCCAACGTCTCGACGGTCTGTTTCATTTGCTTCAGGTACCGACGGCAGCCCAGGCACATTCCGAGATGCATCTGAAATCGCAACCACGTGATAAAGGGCATGTGTCCTTCGAGGTAATCGGTGACGGCCTCGGTGAACTCTTTGCAGGTGACTTTGCCCGCCATGTAGTCGATCACGCGATCTTTCAGCGTCACTGAATCCTCCGTCCTTGATCAGAATTTTAAAGCTGTGTCCGGCGTGGAACGACCCTCGGTGATGCTCATGGCCGTTGTCGGTTTTGAGGCACCCAGCATATCCGTGTTTTTTCCCGTCTGTCAATCATGCGAATTGAGACTGCGAATTGAGACGCGGGCTCATCACGACATCTCGTCTTCTAGCCTCATGAACCGCTCCGGAGGACGGAAGCCGATGGCCCGGGACTCCGCTCGAAAGTGGGAGCCCCGGGCCGCATGACGGGAACAGATCGATCGGTCGAATGTCTTGAACCTACGGGTTGCCTTGTCCCGAAAGGAGTTTGAGGCTGTAACTCACCGGCGGCGCGTGGCCGTGCCGCTTGAAACGCAGCGTTTCGACGATGCTCTGGCCGGGGAGCAGGACGCCATCGGGCAGGAACACGCGGAGATATGGATCGCCGGCGCTCGTGGTGCCGCTGACGTTCACCATGCGAATCTGGTCGGAAAGACCCTGGACCACGATGAGGAGGTGGGTATCGACGATCGACGTGCTGTTGTTGGTGATCTCATACCGGTCTCTCTGCCGCCGCTTACCTTTGCGGTCGGAGTCAATCAACTTCGCGTCCACCTGCGCGGTCACGTCCAGGAACTCGAGCCCCATGTCACGCCGCGACAGGGCATCGTCGTTGTCCGGCGGCCGGCCGCTGCCCGGCCGTCCGTCGACGGCGCCGAGCGCAGCGAGGTCGGGACGGTACACCGAGTAGGTCACGTCGCGCTCGTTCAACTTGATCGTGTCTGTCGTGGAGTTCGGATCGAAGTGCACGAACGCGGGATCGTAGAGGGCGTTCTCGATGAAGTTGGTGAGATCGTTCACTTGATCGTCGCTCAGGCCCAGGCCGCGCGGCGAGCCAGGTCCACGGGGGTGAGTGAACCGGTCCGTCAGCGTGTTCGCCGCGGCGGCCTGCGCGTTCTGCGGCATACCGGCGTTGAAGTACCGCACCACGTCCTTGACGCTCGTGAACGAGCCATTATGGAAAAAGAATTTGGCGTCCCTGAGTTGCCGTAGCGTCAGCGTGCGGAACTTGAAGGCGTCGCTGTCGCGGAACGTGATTTCGCGCCTGCCCTCATCGAGGTGGTTGGGATCATTCCTCGCCGCGCGATTTAGGGCCTGGAGCGGGTGGTCGTCGAGTCCGAGGTTGTAGAAGTTCTCCTCCACGAACTCACCGACGCCAGCCACGTCGGGGTCGTTCACCTGCTTGTTCAGCATGGGGCCGCTGTGGCAGGTGTAGCACCCGGCCCCACCCGCTTCCGCTTCCGTGAAGAAGAGTCTGGCGCCGCGCCGCTGCGCAGGCGTCAGCGCGCCGTTCTCTCCGGCCAGGAACCGATCCCAGGGCGTGTTTCGTGTGACGACCGTGCGCATGAAGGTGGCCGTCGCCCGGAAGATGGTGACGTTGTTGATGAGATTGTCACACGCGCCAGCAACAGGAGCAGATTCTGGAACGCACCCTGGCGCCATGGCGGCCTCCGCGGGAAACGCGTCGCGGAAGAGCTTCCGATACACGGGGATTTGCTCCAGCACGGCCGACTGGAAGCGCACCGGGCCGCGCAGAGGATCATTGTCCAGGAGCCGGTGAGCGTCGAGTAGCAGGAGAGCCACGTTCTCTTGCGCCGGATGCTGGAACGGATTGAGGCCACCGTGCGTCTGATCGGGCTCGCCTGCCAACCCCCCGAACAAGAGGCGGTTGTTGAAGGCGGCTCCGATGATGCTCAGCGGATTTCGCGCCACGCTGTCCAGGGCATCAAGTCGACCGGTAGCCAGCAGCTGAACCGCGGCTGGTCGGGTATCTGTCGTATCATCCGGATACGTATCTTCCGGCAGAGGGCGGCGACCCCGGGCTGGTGTGTTCACTTCGATCGTGCCGTCCGCGAGCGAGTAGATGTCTGTCAGCGTGGGCAGCGCGTCCACCAGCGCGTCTCCCGGGAAGAGCGGGGTCTGCCGCAAGATCGGCAGGTCCGCAAGCGGCCGCCGACGCGCAATGAAGTTCCCGTCCACATCCGTGTAGCCTCGCCCTTCCCCGCCCGAGGCGAAGTTGAGGCGCGTGCCGGACTTCGATGCCGCCTCACCGAGATGACAGGTTCCGCAGGACGTGGTTCCGCGGTGTTCGAGTATGCCACCGAATTCCGGGATAATCCTGGTCGCTCGTGCCGGCTCGTGGAATAGCAGTTTCCCGAGGTAGCGCTTGGCCTCGGTGGTCTGGAAGACCGGGTCGGGGCTTCCATCGGAAAGTCGTGGCTGCGGAAGATCGGAATCGTTCGCTGGAACCATCAACTTCTCAATCCCGCCCACCTGCTGGTCAATGAACTGGCGCAATTGGGTGGGGCTGTGGGTCGGGCTGTTTTCCTCAGCCGCGGCGACTCCGCCGGAAAGCACGCCCACGGCCAGAGCCGCGGATACCGCCATCGCCGCGCGGAAGGGCCCGCCGCGAGGCGCAGGCGGGTGTTGCATGGTTCGGCGGACCGGGGCGCCATGCGGCGTGCCTGGCTCCACAACCTGAGTGTTCGCTTCATTCTTCATGTTCGTATGCCTCCGCTGGTCCAAGTGGATGCGCGGCCACCCGGAGGGACGCGCCAGAGGTCCGGGAACAGTCCCCTCTGCCTGTTTCGGCGACCATGAACGAAACAAGATACCGAGTTGTCAACAACTGGGATCGCGATTTCCCAGTCGGTCTTGCCATCGTTTGAGCCAGCGCAACGCCTCGCGCTCGCGACGCGAGACGGCCTCTGCCTCACCTTCTAAGAAACGAGTCCATTGTCCCCTCCCATCTTCAGACGATCGGGCGGTCACCTGAGCACGGTAAAGGCCGTCCAGGCCAGCGCCGCCGCGACCGGCAGCGTGGTGACCCACGCCAAGGCGATCGAGCCGATGGCCTTCCAACGAGCCTGCCCTGTGACTGCGCCGATCCCGAACAAGGCGCCGCACGAGACGTGCGTGGTTGAGACCGGCAGTCCCCACCGCGAGGCCCAGATCACTAGAAAGGCCGTGGCCAGGTTGGCCGTGAACCCCTGGCCGTGGTTCATCGCGGTGATCTTGTGGCTCATGGTCTCCGCGACCCGCCGGGCGCTGATGAGGCCGCCCACGGCCATCGCGACCGTCACGAGCGACGCCGCGAGCGGCACGTGCAGCGCCTGCGCCGTGACCAGGAGCGCCACGACCTTGGGTGTGTCGTTCAAGCCCCGCGCAAAGCACACCGCCCCCGCGCTCAGGTAGTGCAGCCGATCCAGGATGGTCTGGAGGCTCACCCCCGCCATGTGGCCGGCATACCGCTGAAAGCACTCTTGGGGATTGGCCATGGTGACCGAGGGCAGGGTGCCAGCGACCGACGCGGCGAGGGATCCCCCACGCGGCTCAACGGCCACCACGTGGACCTCTTCCCCCACGCACACGCAGGTCTCGCGTGCAAAGCCCAGGGCCTTCCGGGACGCGTGAAGGAGCGGATAGGCGAGGGCGGTGAGCGCGATCGCGGCGAGCGGGGCCATCACCAACGGCGCCACGAAGGCGGTGCCCAGCGACCCCACGTTCACGCCTCCGAGGCCGCGCGCGGCGAGCCCCGCGCCGACCAACCCGCCGACGAGCGCGTGGGTAGTGGAGATCGGAAAGCCCAAGCGCGTGGCCAGAAACACCGTGGTGGCGGCGGCCAACGCGACCGCGGACGCGAAGCCCGAATCGGCAAGCACCGCGTCGGGCACCAGCCCTTTGCCCGAGAACTTGGCGACCAACCCCGCCCCGACCACGATCGACGCCAGCGAGCCGGCAAACGTCGTCGCGGTCGCCCACCGCAGCGCGCCCGTGTACTCGCTCGCGCCCGAGCCGAACAGCGTGGCCACGCCCTTGAAGTTGTCGTTGGCCCCGTTGGCATAGGCCAGCCAGAGCACGATCGTGCCGATCAAGAGGACAGTCGTCATCAGCAGCACCCCAAGTTGGGATCGCAGCCGCCGGCAGCAGGGTCGATCTCTCCTGTCACGCCCGTCACCGTGAACAGTCCGGCGTACGGCAGGTGGGAGAGCTTCGCAGCCGTGTCGGTGCACACCTCGATGGCCACGTTGCGCGGGAACCAGTGTCCCTCTTCGTCGCTGATGCCTTTGAACGGCCCCAGGTAGGTGGCGGTCTGGCCGACGTAGAGGCAGCCCGCGGTCTTCTCGAACTTGTAGCCCCGCACGGTCACCGACGAGAAGCGGTAGCCCTCCACCTCTTTCCAAAACGTCTTCTTCAAAACCTGCAGGCCGTAAAACCCTGCCCGTTCCAGGTACGCGAGGAACTCCTCTTCGGTCAGCGCGCCGCTGATGCACTCGCCCCAGAGGCGCGGGTCCTTGCGCTGGTGCGGCGGGATTTCCTGATCCGCCACGATGTCGGCGATGACGATGCGGCCGTGGTCCTTCAGCACCCGCCACATTTCCGCGAACACGCGCGGTTTGTCGGGCGAGAGGTTGATCACGCAGTTGGACGTGACCAGGTCAACGGACTGGGTCTCGGCCGGGATCTGTTCGAGAAATCCTTCGCGAAACGCGACCACATCGTAGCCCAGCGCGTCGGCGACCCGCGTCTGCGCGTCGCGCGCCACCGCGAGCATCTGTGGCGTCATGTCCACACCGATGGCTCGACCCGTGGGGCCGACCTTCTTGGCGGCGATGAACACGTCGATGCCCGCCCCGCTGCCCAGATCCAGCGTGGTCTCGCCTGGTTGGATCCCGGCCGTGCCTACGGGCGAGCCGCAGCCGTAGAAGCGCTCGACGACCTCCGTGGGGATGTGGGCGAGGTCGTCGGGGTTGGGTTGCACGGGGCAGCACAGTTCTTCCTGCGGCGTCTCGGCGGCGTTGCCGTAGAACGCGCGCACGACCTTGCGGGGGGCGTCCAGGTCGAACGTCAGCACGCACTCGGATCGGCTGGTCAGCACTTCGCCCGGCGTCTCGTCGGTCGCGCAGGTGACCGCGGCCTCGCCCATGCCGGTGTAGACGATGGGCGCGGAGAACCCCGACTTGCGGTTGGTCACGAGGGCCTTTCGTCCTTCGGTCAGATCCTGCAAGGCGTCGGCGATCATGGCCTGGTGCAACTCGCAGTAGGGGTCGTGCGCCGCGATCGAGCCGCCGTAGCAGTAGGCGTGTTCGATGTCGCCCCCGCCGCAGAGAAACTTGAGTGGACAGGTCTTGCAGATCGCCTTGTCCTCCACGGTCGCGGATGCGAATGCACGCGCCACGTCGCTCCCCATCCAGATGTCCTGCAGCGATCGCTCGAGGATCGACCCGCACGCCAGCTCCGGCACGTTGGCCAGGGCGGCCGAGGGATAGACCTGACCGTCCGCGTACACGCACAGGCTGGAGACCCCGGCGCTGGCCAGGTCGCGCTTGGTGCCCGCCGGATAGCGCAGTCGGGCCTTCACCGCCTCGTGGTTATCCACTACGACGCCGAGCGATCGCCCCACCTCGCGGCAGCGCCGCACCACCTCGATCACCCGGTCCACCGCGGGCGTGCGATCCACGCCCTGCGCATCCGCACGCCCGCGCTTGTGCAGCCAGAGCAAGTGGTGCGTGGTCCCGCCCAGTCGGGAAACCAGGCGGGTGACCTCGGGAAGATCGTCCGCATTGGCCTCGGTGATCACGGTGCTGACCGTGACCGAGAGCCCAGCGCCGAGTGCTGTTCGGATGCCGTCCACGATGCGATGGAAGCTGCCCTTGCCCCGGATGGGGTCGTTGGTCTCGGGCGTGGAGCCGTCCAGGCTGATCTGGATTTTGAGCCGTGCGGGATCGCGCTGGCGAAGCGCCTCGATCCGACTCGGGGTCAACAGGATGCCGTTCGTGAGGATGGCCAATTCGGCTTTCGGGTCCTCCAGCACGGCGTCGATCAGATCGAAGAGGTCTTTCCTCAGAAACGGCTCGCCTCCGGTGAAGAAGAAGCGGCGAACGCCGAGCGCCCGGGCGTCGGCGAGCGCGCGCAGGAGCACGTCGGTGGGCAGGCCCTTGTCCCCGTCCGGGCCGGACGACACGAGGCAGTGGCTGCACGCGAGGTTGCACGAGTTGTTGGTGTGCAGCCACAGTTCGCTCAGGTGGCGCGGTCCCAGGTGCGACGCGCGGCCGCGGTAGGGCGCTCGCACGATCGGCCGTTCGGCTAGCATCCCGCGTCGGATCGCGTCGCGCGCGAACGTGTCCACGTGCTGCCACGCCGCGATCAGGTCATGCTTGTGTTCGGCGGCGTAGGCGCGGACCACCTGGCCGAACGTCCGTACGCCGTCGAAGAGCTCCAGAATCCGCCGGCCGCGCTCGTCGGTCCCGATCCAGTTCGGCCCCGCTGGGTCGAGCAGGACGGTCAGGTCGTCGAGCGTCAGCGTTTCCCTGGTCGGCGCGTGCAGCACCGTGTCGTGGATCACGATCATTCGTCACTCCTTTGTCGTGGTGAGTCTGGGCCCAGCCTCCGCTCGCTAACATCGCTCGCAACGCCGGCTATCCATGGCCTCTCCCCACGACCACACGGCTGCGCCCAGCAGCACCAGGTCCTTCAGCAGGAATTGACCGGGGGCCACCGACAGGGCCGGAAACCCGCCCAAGCTCGCTTCCCACACGGGGGGTGTCGAGACCATAAAGCTCAGGGTGGTGAGAAACAGTCCTGCGGCTAGCGCGCTCCCGATCGCCGCGACCGTGGCCGAGATCGGTCGCACCGCGATCATCACACCGATCGCAACCTCCACGACCCCGATCCAGTTGGACAGCGCCTGCACGCTGAAGAATTGGTACGTCCAGGCCAGCAACGGACTGTTCGCCACCAGCGGCTGGATGGCGGCGGCTTCGTACGCGGTGAATTTCATCGCTCCGATCCATACGAACACCGCGACCAGCCCGTACCGCGTCAACCAGGCTCCCAGCGCGGTCAACTTCCCGGTCATCTCCATTCGGCCTTCCATCATGTCCGTTCGTGTTGCGGCGGTGGATGCGCTTATCATGGCGTTGTCCTCCTGTTTGTCGTGATCGTGCCTACGGCTGGACGAGTACCACGGCGTGGCCGTCCGGATCCCGGACCAGCACCCCCTTGGAAAATCCCACCGCACCGTCCGATACCGTGACCACCCCCGGCGACACGAACGCGGACTTCCCGCCGCGCAGACGGCCCGCAGCAGCATCCGCGTCTCGCGTCGCGATTTGTATCTGCCAGTGCGCGAGGTCATTTGCCCGGGCGTCCGCGGGTATCGGGCGCCCGTCCCGTGGGGCGAGGTACTCGAGAAACTCGATCCCCGGACCCGTGGCCGCCCGCAGCGCCGTGATCCGCAGCCTCGCGCCGAAGACATTGTTGAGGTGTTCTTGCTCGGTCCCGTAGTTCTCGCTCTCCCCGACCACCCGCATCCCCAAGGCGTCGCGATAGAACGCCAGACTGCGCTCGGTGTCGGCCACCACGATCGCGGTGTGGTCGATGCCGAGGAACAACTTCTCGCTGGGACGATGCCACTTCGGATCGCCTTTCCCCGCGGGGAAGTGGAGGATCTCCAGGTGGTGACCGTCGGGGTCCTTGAAATAAAAGGCCTGAATGCCACCCGCGTTCTTGTTCCAGTCCGGCAGCCGTTGCGGACCGGAGGAAGCGTGTTGGATGCGGTGCTCGCGGAGTCGCCGATAGGCTCGATCCATATCGCTGACAATGATCGCGACGTGCTGGAACCAGCGGTCGTTGCTGCGGGAGTCCGCCGGAATCGGCCGGCCCTTGGGCGCGAGGTACTCGGTCAGCTCGATGGATTCGTCGCCCAGTTTCATGCGCACGACTCTCATGCGCAGCCCGAACACGCCCTGCAGGCGCTCGTACGCCTCGCCCGTGACCTCCACGTCCGAGATTTTCTCGAAGGACAGGACGTCGGAGTAGAACGCAATCGAGCGATCCATCTCCGCGACCGTCATTCCAACGGCGGCCACGGATTCGACGATCCCCTCTCCGCGCGCCGCCATGCCGGGCGCGAGGATGAGGATCAACCAGAATGCGGCGACGAGCGTGATCCGCCTCACGAAGCCCTCGCGGTCCATGCCTCGACGCGCGCGCCCAGCCGTTCGAGGATGTGGTCTCCGACTCGCAACGCGTTCGCGATGATGGTTAACGACGGGTTCACCGCGGTACTGGATACGAAAAAGCTCGCGTCCACCACGTAGAGGTTGTCGAGATCATGCGTCTTGCAGTTCACGTCCAGCGCCGACGTCATGGGGTCGTGGCCGAAGCGGATGGTGCCGCACTGATGCGCGGTCCCGGCCAGCGGGATCTTTTTGCCCAGGTAGATATTCGACCCCAGCCGGCCACGTTTGCGGCCGATCGCGTCGAGCGCGCTCTTAAGCTTGGCGACGAGCCGCCGATGTCCCTCCAGGTTGTTTTGGGTGTAGTGGAGATGGATGTCACCGTTTGAGGCAACGAGCACGCGATTGTCAGGGTCCGGCAAGTCCTCGGACGTGAGCCAGAAATCCAGCGAATGCGTGGCCATGCCGTCCAGGACCCAGCGCGGCGTCCACGTGGGCGCGTCGCCTTTGAGCATCTCGAGGTCGGTCTTCCCCAGCATCTGGATATGCCCCAAAGGAAAGTCCCAATCATCCGCGCTGAAGTAAAAGTCGTTGAGGGCGAGCGTCTTTTGGAAGGTCGTGGGATTGCGTCGCGTGGAGAGCGCCAAGAGCGCCGAGTTGTTGTGGCACATGTAGTGGCGTCCGACCACACCCGACCGATTCGCCAGGCCGTTCGGGTGCTGGTCGTTCGCGGACTGGAGCAGCAGCGCGGCGGAGTTGACGGCCCCGCACGACACCACAACCAGATCAGCGGAGTAGGTCTCGGGCATCCCTCCCCGTCTGACGTGGACCGCGGTGATTTCGCGTCCCGAATAACTGGTCGCGAGACGCGACACGTACGCGTCGGTCAGCAGGGTGACGTTGGGATACGCGAGCGCCGGCTGCACGCACGTGGTATGGGCATCGGCCTTGGCCTCGACGAGGCACGGGAAGCCGTCGCAGGTGGCGCAGCGGATGCACGGGCTGTGGTGCCGCTGGGCCTCATTGAGCCGGATGCCGAGCGGTAGCGGAAACGGAGTGTGCCCGATCCCACGCAGGTCGTCGCACAGCTCTTGAATGCGAGGCTCGTGGCTGACCGGCGGGTGGCGGTAGGGCGCGCTGGCCGGACCCTCGGTGGGGTCGATCCCGCGTTGCCCGTGCACGTGGTAGAGATATTCCGCCTGGGTGTAATAGGGCTCCAGGTCTTGGTATCGAATCGGCCACGCCGGAGAGATCCCGCCGTGGTGTTTGACCTCTTCGAAATCTTCGCGGCGAAATCGCAGCAGCGCCGCGCCGTACACCTTCGTGTTCCCGCCCACGTAATAGTGAATGCCGGGGTGGAAGCTTTTCCCCTGCTTGTCGTACCACGTTGTCTTCGCTCGGTACTTCGAGTCGGCGAAGACGGCGCGCGAATCCCAATTGGCTGTCTCCCGCGGGAGATAGCTCCCTCGCTCCAGCACCAAGATCCGCTTGCCGGACGGCGCCAGGTGAAAGGCCAGCGTCCCGCCCCCGGCTCCGGTGCCGATGATGATGACGTCAAAATGTGTGTCGTTGGCCACGAGTCCCTCGCAACGGCGTTACTTCATCCGCTCCACCAGATGGTCGCCCACCCTCAGCGCGTTGGCCAACAAGGTATGCGTCGGGTTCAGCGCGGCGCTGGAGGGGTAGAAACTCGAATCCACGACGTAGAGGTTGTCCACGTCGTGGGCGCGGCAGTTGATATCCAACACCGAGGTGGCCGGGTCGGTGCCGAAGCGGACCGTCCCGCACTGGTGGGCCACGCCCTGGATACCGACCTTCACGCTCCGATAGAGGTTGCTCCGCAGAATGTGATCGCACATCTCCAGGCTCCGGAGAACTTCGATCCACCGCATCTGCAGCCGGTCGAATGACGCGCGGTTGTTCTCGGTGTAGCTGATCTTGACAGTGTTCCGCTCCCACGTGACCCGGTTATTGGGGTCGGGCACATCTTCAGTCATGAACCACCAATCGGTGGAGTTGGCGGCCATTTCATCGAAGGTCATGCCCGGCAGCGGCTCCTTGAACATATCCGCGAGCATCTCCGGCAGGATCTGCCCGGTGCTCTGGATATTGCCCATCGGGTAGCGGTAGCCCTTCTCGCCCCAGTAGAAATCGTTCAAACCCACGGTCTTCTCGAACACCGTGGGATTGCCTTTGCTGGAGACGACGACCATGGCGCCGAGCAGGTGATACATGTAGTTCCGTCCGACTTGATCGGAGCGATTCGCCAAGCCGCGCGGATGTTTCTCGTTCGCGCTCCGCAAGAGCAGCGCCGCGGAGTTGATCGCCCCGCACGAGACGACCACGAGATCCCCTTTGAAGATCGTGGTCGCGCCGTTGATCTCGGTCTCGACCCCCGTGACCTCTCGCCCGGAGGAACTGGTGAGCAGCCGCTGGACCCTGGCTTCGGTGAGCAACGTCACGTTCCGGTGTGCAATGGCCGGGCGCGCGCCGTTCGACTCCGCGTCGGCCTTCGCTCCCAGGAGACACGGGAACCCGTCGCAGGTCTCGCAGCGGATGCACTCGCTCAGAAACCGTCGATCCTCGTTCATCCGAATGGCGGTGGGCAGGTGAAACGGATGAAGCCCCCTGGCCTTGAGGCCGTCGACCAACGCCTGCATCGGCGGCTCGTGGCTGATGGGCGGATAGGGGTACTCCCGGCTCATCGGCGGCGCGGTGTGATCCTCTCCGCGCAGACCGTGGCAGTCGTACATCTGCTCGATCTTGGTGTAGTACGGTTCGAAATCTCGGTACTTGAGCGGCCATTCCGGGGAGATCCCGTCCGGGTGTTCGACCCGTTCGAAATCGCGTTCGCGGAAACGAAACAGCGCCGCGCCCCAGAACTTGGTGTTCCCGCCCACGTTGTAGTGCGCATTGGAGCGGACCGGTTTGTCGTCCTTGTCCAACCAGACCTCATTGGTTTGGTAGCAGCCCTTCACCGCGACCTCGTTGACGTCCCAATTGCGCTTTTCACGCGGAAGCCAGGGTCCGCGTTCCAGGATGAGGATCTTTTTCCCGCTGGGCGCCAGGTACCTCGCCAGCGTAGCGCCCCCCGCGCCGGCGCCGATGATGATGAGATCGAACCGGTTCTCAGATATCATGACGTCCTCCCACGACCACGCGCTGCTAGAATCCACTGCCAGTTGTGCTCAGCCGAATCCGGTAAATGGCCGAACCTCCCGTGACGTAGAGGACCGACCCGTCGTCGCCCCAGGTCAGGTTCGATGTGGCCAGCCCGGTTTCGATGCTGCCCAGGTGGGTGCCATCGGGCGCAAACACGCTGATGCCGCCGGGACGCGCGCCAAAGACGTGGCCGCTGCGGTCCACCTTCACGCCGTCGGGACCAAAAAACGGCGGTTTCTTCCACCGGGCGGCGTCGAAGAACACGCGCCCGTTCTCCACGGTGCCATCGGCCCGAAGGTCATACGCTCGCCACGCCGCGCGATCCGGATCAACGTCCGTGACGTAGAGCGTGCGTTCGTCCGGCGAGAGCGCGATGCCGTTGGGCGCCTTGAGGTCTTTGATCAGCAGGGCGAGGGTCCCATTGCGGGATAACCGGTACACACCCTGGAACGGGAGCTCTTTCCCCGGATCGTCGAAGGCCTTGGGCAACCCAAAGGGGGGATCGGTGAAGTAGAGATCTCCGTTCGACGCGAACACCAGGTCGTTGGGACTATTGAGTCGCCTGCCCTCGAAGCGATCGACGAGGACCGTGCGGCGACCGTCCGGTTCAAGCCGCGCGATGCGTCGGTCGCCGTGCTCGCAGAGCACCAACCGCCCCTGGGAATCCAGCGTGAGGCCGTTGGAACCGGGTTCCTTGCCCCGGAATGGTCGGGGACCCGCGTAGCCGCTGGGCGTCAGAAATACACTGATCCCATCCCCTTCCTTCCATTTGAGGACGGCGTTCGCGGGAATATCCGAGAACAACAGATACCGCCCGCTCCGCTGCCAGATCGGTCCCTCGACCCAGGTGAATCCGTCGGCCAGCTTTTCCAATGTCGCGCCGGGTGGCACGAGCTGGTCGAACCGCGGATCAAGCCGCACGAGTTTCGCGAGACCGGACGGCGCGCTCGGGGCTTCGATCGCCCACCCCACACTGAGGGAAAGAGCCGCCGCCAGACCCACTGCCCCCTGTATCAGAAAGGCCCATCGCCGCTGCATCGCTGGCCCGCCTCGCCGAATCATCATCGGGATACCGACTGAGACGGCGTCCCCGGAACGTTGAGTCGCATCCGGTACAACCCGCTCCGCGCGCACAGGTACAGGGTCTTGCCGTCCTCGTCGCCCCACGCCATGTTGTGGATGTGCTTGGGCGCGACGATCGTGCCCAGGTGCGTGCCGGCCGGTGAAATCACCCAGAGCCCGCCGGGACCGGAGACGTAGAGGTTGCCTTGCTGATCGACTTTGACGCCGTCGATCGCGTCCTCCCCGGGTGCGCTGGTCATATCGAAGAACACGGTGCCCTTGGTCACCGCGCCGTCGGGTTTCACCTCATAGCGCATCACCACTTTCTTCTTGTCGTCCCAATTGCCCACGTAGAGGTAGCGTTCATCGGGCGAGAACGCGATGCCGTTGGGGCCGCTCAGCTCCTGGCTGATCAGACGCAGCGTGCCGTTGCGCAGCGAGAACACTCCGCTGTACGGCAATTCCTTCCTGGGATCGTCGAAGACCCGGGGCAACCCGAAGGGAGGATCGGTGAAATAGAGCGTGCCGTCGGACCGGTAGACCAGGTCGTTCGGGCTGTTCAGTCGTTTGCCCTGGTACTGATCGGCCAGGACGGTCAGCGTGCCATTCGCTTCGAGCCGCGACACCCGATGGTTGCCGTGTTCGTTGATCGTGAGTCGACCCTGGGGGTCAAGGGTCAGGCCGTTCGATCCCGGCTGGCGATATTCGGCGACGTCGGCGCCGGCGTAGCCGCTGGGTTGGCGAAACACCGAGAGCTGCCCGTCCTGGTACCGGTAGATGACGTTGCTGTTGGGGTCGCTGAACAGCAGGTATCCTCCGTTGCGGACCCAGATCGGGCCTTCCGTGAACTTGAAACCCTCGGCGAGCTTGAAGATCTTGGGGTTCGGCCCGACAAGGGCATCCATGGCCGGATCGAGCCTCACGATCTCGACGTTCACCTCGCGCGGGGCTATCGCCCTCGGTCCCTTGGGGCCCGGGTGGAATTCCAGCTTCGCGACGCGCATCCAGATGAAATTGGTCGGCGGATTGGAGAGCGGTCCGTTGCTGCCGAACACGGCGAGCTGGATGGTCTGGCCCGGCTGCACGTCGCGTCCGATCACGAGCCGATTGGGCGCGTTCCAGCCGCTCACGACCGATCCGCCCATCTGCCCGAGCGCGCGGGGCAACTCGCCGTCCACCCAGACCTCCGCGTAGTCATCGAGCGCGGTCTCGAAGACCACCGTGGAGCCGGTCGGATCGTAGGTGCCGATTCGCTCCGGAATCGTGACCGCAATGCGGTACCAGTTGAAGCAGATCCGGCCGGTGGAGCGACGCTGATTCAGCGTGGTGGGATCGATCACCTCCCACTGCGAGTCATCGAAGTCAGGGCCGCCGGCGTGAGGGGTAAAGTCGTACGTCTTGATCGGCCCGCCCGTGGGCTGGCCTTCGGGTCCCGGCGCGTTGAAGTCGACCTCGATGATCTTGGTATCGCTGTAGCGCCACGCGCCCTTCACCAACCGGACGCCTTCAACCGTGGCCAGATCAATCACGGCATCCGGTTTGCCGGCCGGCACGTCGTCGATGGTTCGGGCCTGAGCCTCACTGCATCCCAGAAGCGCGATCGTGGCGATCAGGGTGGCACCGAGACTTTTCATCGCTGCCTCCCGTTACCGAACCTTGACCACGTAGTAGTCCAGCGGACCCTTCACGTCCTTAAACCAGTGGGGCACACCGGCGGGCACGACAATCACGTCGCCCTCCCCGATGCGCCGGGTTTCGCCGCCCTGAATCGTGGAGCCCCGGATCTCGCTCGGCGCGGTGGGTTTGGTATCCGCGGCTGTGCCGCCGGTGACGAAGGTCGCAGACCCCTTGAGCACGTGGATGATATCCGTATCCAACTCGTGCACCTCGGCCACCCCGGGTTTATCGCGGTGACTCGCGTGCACCATGTAATTGCGGCCGGCGTGCATCATCTGTTCGTCTTCACCCACCAGGACCGCCCCTTTTTCGAATGCCTGAGCCACCTGTTTGCTCGGGATGTACGTCACCGGGAGGGCAGGATCTCCTCCCATGGCGCCCAGCATGGTTTTCATCGCATTGGCCCCCGCGATGGCCAACTCCTCGTCTTGCGCGGCGCTGGCCGCGCCGCTCACACCGACGCCGCCGACGATCTTGCCCTCAAACTCGATCGGCACACCGCCCTGCAGCGGGGTAAAATCGGGCAGGGCCACCATCGTCGTGCGTCCCTTGTTGACCAGGTCCTCGAACACCTTCGTGGGCCGCTTGAACAGGGCCGCGGTCCTTGCTTTCCCGATCGAGATATTGGCCCCGGCCGCAAAGGTATTGTCCAAGCGTTCGAGCGCCATCAGATTGCCGCCGTCATCCACCACCGCAATCACGCCGCCCGGCGCGTTCTTGCTCTTGGCCTCGGCCACCGCCGCCGCAATGACCTTCTTGGCTCCGTCCAGCGTAAGCGCCTGCTTGTCCACCACCTGCGCCTCGGCGCCGACCGCCGCGAATACGATGCTGATCGCGACGCTACGCAGAACGTTTTTGGTTTGATACGGATCACTCATCCCGTGACGTGTCATCGCCGTCCCCTCTCTTCGCTACTCTCCATACACGTAGGTCAACATCCCGTTTTCGACCCGGGTCGGCAGCGTGATCAACTGACTCTCTCGGCTCGCGGGACCCTTCAGGCACTTCCCTTGAGCACAGTCGAACTCCGCCCCGTGCCACTCGCAGATGAGCCGCTCCCCTTCACGCCGCATCGGACCGCCCAGGTGCATGCAGATATTGAGGATCGCTTTGGGCTGACCCTCCACCTTGAGCGCGACGATCTGGCGCCCGAAGAAGTCAACCGTTTTCGTTTTTCCTTCGGGAATCTCGTCAACCCTGCACAGCGGTACTTTCATCTCCCAAACTCCTCGTGACTGATGTGTGAGCCGCCCCCACCCTCACCCTCCCCCACAGGGGGAGGGCTCTGACGTGGGCGATGGTCGTTCTGCCGGGAAGTCCCGGCCTACATCACCGGCGCGTCAAAGGGGGCTTCTCCCAACAGGACCTCCGCCCACGCGCACCAGATCTGGACCTTGGCGATGTCGTGGACATAGTCGGGCACCGTGATGGTCTTGTTGTACTTGTCGCCCTTGATCACCAGCCGTTGCAGCAGGTAGGTATTCCCCTTCGAGTCGACCACCTGCCAGTGCGGCGCGGGAGCGTCGGGAACCTTGAAATCGTCGGACAACGTCAACGTCCGCGGGCTGGCCTTGGAAAATGTCGCCGTCCCGGTATTCGCCTTGACCCCCTTGAACGGCTTGGTGGTGACGCGCACGTCGGCGGCAAAGCCACTGGCCGCGGTGAGCAGCGCCGCGGCCACTAGCCCCGTCAACAACGCGCCTCGAATCGTTCCAATCTCCCGGATACTACGCATGGCTTTCCTCCTTTTGATGAAATGGTTGTCGGAAGCATCGCCTGAACCTGCCTCGGCCGGTTCAGTGTCTTCCCGCTTCAATAGTCTCCGCAGCGCTCGATTCGTTTCAGCCCGTTACGACTTCCCGCAAAAAATGCAGCGCCGCGGGTTGTCGTGGTGTAGTTTCGGACACGCCATCAGCCCCGCTGTGCGGAACCGCAGGCACAGCTCCGAAGCCGCCAACATCCCCAGCGGCGGAGCCGCGAAGTAGATCCACCAATCGGTCCAGAGATGGGCGGGCAGCGCTGAGGCGACCGTTCGGGCCGGATTCATACTCATCCCGGATAAAGGCGCTTCCACCGCAATGTAGGTCGCCACCAGCACGCCGGCGAAGATCCCGGTCCAACGATTCCAGCGAGCCGAGTTCGACGCGATCAGCACGACCAACATGAGACCCGCGGAGATGGCCAGTTCGGCCACGAAGGCGATGACCGGTCCCGATGGACCTGGAACCGTCACGGCATAGTTCACGGCGGGATCCTTCAGATAGGGCCCGATCAACGCCGCCCCGAGCAGAACCCCGGCAAGGCCACCGGCGAACTGCGCCAGGACGTAACCACACGCATCAGGGACCTTCAGCTTGCCCATACGGAAGAACGTCAGGGTCACAGACGGGTTCAGGTGCGCGCCCGACTGCTTGCCCCACGGTGAGTAGATGATCCCGATGGCCGTCACGCCCATCGCAATTCCGATCAGGATCCGACGAAGCACGGGATGGGTGATGGCCGCCCTCAGCGGCGAAACCGGATGCTCAAGCAGGGCGGTGAAGAGGACGGCCGAGAGCATGAACGTCCCGAGGCCCGCGGCCTCCATCAAGTACTCGGGCCAGTGGGTTTTGATCGCCTGGCTGACACCAGCGAGGCGGAAGAACTTTCGATCCGCGACCGCGACGGACATCGACCGATCCTCCGGTTCTGCTCACAGAGTCTCGGTTTGTCCGTGCTCGTTACATGCAGATACGGTAGGGTTAGGTCCAGCGGCGGCGACGGTGGTCGATCGCCCTGGTGTCGTCGTCCTGAAACGCCCACAACACGAGACTTGCTGCGAAGATGATTACGGAAGGGAAGAACAAGACGTTACTTCCTTCCAAGACCCATCCCCACGGATCCAGGATCGACCGCCACACCCCCAACATCGTCGCGCCCGTGATTACGAGTAGAGGCGAGTACAGAACCTTTCGTGCGTAGCCTACGATGACCGATAGTCCCAAGAACGTCTGCAATGCCCCGAACGCCACCAATACGGCTGGGTGGCTGAATAACCCCAGATAGAACCCATCGGACACCGCAAGGGCATGCTGCACGTTGGCCAGCTTATCGATCCCCCAGATCACCATGAGCAGGCCCACGGAAATCCTCAAGATGAGCAGCGAGGTGTGTCTCACAGGCTCGCCACCTCGCAGTAGACCTTGATCGCACCCCTGGCGGTGGTGAGCAAGTTGAGCAACTCGGCATAGTTCTCGAGTCCCTTTACCGGGTGTGTGAGCAGCCTCGACAACCAGCCCGGGTACTCCGCCTCGGCCTGGGCGAGGTCTTTGACACCCATTTCAAAGTATTCGCGGTTCGCGTTGACCGTACCCACCATCACCTTGTTCCCCAGCACGAACTCCAGGTTGATGCGGTCGGCCGGCACCTCGATCTTCCGATCGCCGCCCGTCACGCTCGACAGCACCAACACGCCGTTCTTGGCCAGGGCCTGCATGCTTTCAAAGACGATCGGCGAATAGCCCGTGGCCTCAAAAATCAGATCGAAGGGGCCGTGTCGTCTTGCAGCTTCCAACAACGGAACATCTTGGGTCGAGAGATAGCGGGCCCCGATCGCTTCAATGAGGTCGGCATTCATGGAGGGTTTGCGGGGCAGCGAAAAGGTCGTAACGTCGAGGCCCCGTAATCGCAAGCCCAGGGTCGCGAGCAGACCGATCGTTCCCGCGCCCATCACCGCGGCACGGCGCGGCCGCCAAACCCGGAGACGACGCTGGATCTCGTAGGCCTGGGCGATGCCCTTCTCGATCACCGTTGTCGGCTCGAGCAGGACGCCGACCCGTTTGAGCCCCTGCGGGACCTTGACGACGTACTCGGGTTCGTCGACGTAGTACTCCGCCAGGTATCCGTGGCGCAGGTTGATCCCGCGCTCGAAGTAGGTGTCGTCGGTGGTCATGTCCGACGCGCCGATGCGGTCGTAAAGACTCATCCCCGGCCGGCGCACGGTCGCCACCACGTAGTCCCCGGGGCGAAGCTCGGACACGTTGGGCCCCACCGCCTCCACCTGTCCGAAGCTCTCGTGGCCGATGACCAAGACGTGGTCGCCGGGCGGGGGAGCGCCGTATTCGCCCGCGTTGATCTCCTTATCCGTGCCATCGACCCCCACCTGTAAGACTTTGACCAAGACTCCCCGTCCGTCCGACACCTCGTCCAGGCCGGGTTTAGGCATGGTCGCGAGATGGGCCGAGTTGGGTTTACCGGGGAAAACGGCGATGACCTTCATAGCAATCTCCCTTCCCCGCAAAGCGGGGTGCGCAACGCAGGAACCGTCTTCGCGGCCCGGGGCTGCGAGGTGAACGTGACGTCTCTTACCGTGTCCAGGCAAACCATCGACTCAAGACCTTCTTCTTCCCCTCCGTGAACGTGGTCTTGCGCCAGGCATTGGCAACTCGCTTGATCACCTCCGCCTGCGTCGGGTAAGGATGGATGGTTCCCCCGATCTTTCCCAATCCCACCCCCGCTTTCATCGCCACGGTCAGCTCGCTGATCATGTCACCGGCGTGAGCGGCCACGATGGTGGCGCCGAGGATTTGATCCGTACCCTTCTTGAGGTGGACTCGCGCGAATCCTTCGTCCTCCCCGTCCAGGACCGCGCGATCCACTTCATCCAATCGGTAGGTGAAGGTATCGACCTCGATTCCCTTCACCTGCGCCTCCTTTTCGTACATCCCCACATGGGCCACCTCGGGTTCGGTGAACGTGGCCCACGGGATCAGCAGCGAGTCGGTGCTGGCGTAAGCCAGGCCGAATGGGTGGGGGAAAAGGGCGTTCTGAATCAGAATCTGCGCGGTGGCGTCGGCGGTGTGGGTGAACTTGAAGGGGAAGCAGACATCGCCGGCGGCGAAGATCTGGGGGTTGGTGGTTTGCAGTCTGGAGTTGACCTTGACCCCAATCATTGGATCGTACTCGACGCCCGCGTGCTCCAGACAGAGATCAACATTCGGCGCCCGCCCGATTCCGACCAGGATCTCGTCGACCGCCGCTTCCTTCACGGCGCCATGCGTTTCGTAGTGGAGGACCTTCTCGGTCCCGCGCCGTTCGACCCGAACCACGTTGGCGTCGAAGACGAAGCTCACCCCATCTTTTCCCATCTGCTCCTGGACGATGGCCGCGGCGTCGGCGTCTTCGCGCGGCAGAATGTGCGAACCCCGCTCGAAGAGGTGGGCCCGGGAGCCGAAGCGCGCGAAGGCCTGCGCCATTTCGCAGCCGATCGGCCCAGCCCCGATCACGGCGATCCGCGGGGGGAGCTCGGTCAACGTGAAGATCGTTTCGTTGGTGAGGTACCCGGTATCCATCAGCCCCGGAATCGGCGGAGCCGCCGCCCTCGCGCCGGTGCAGATGGCGGCCTTGGCGAACTTCAGCGTCGTGCCGCCGACCTGGACCGTATCGGGTCCGGTGAAATGACCATTACCGATGAAAAGATCGACGCCCAGTTTCTTGTAGCGATGGGCCGAATCGGTGTGACTGATGCGCGCCCGCAACCGGCGCATCCGCGCCATGGCGGTGCCGAAATCGTATCTGACCCCGTCGATGTTCGAGATCCCAAAGTCAGCTCCGTGGCGAATCTGCGACCAGACGCGGGAAGCCGAGATGACTCCCTTGGACGGCACGCACCCCACGTTGAGGCAGTCGCCGCCCATCAGATGGCGCTCGATGAGCGCGACTTTGGCGCCCAGGGCGGAGGCGATCGCGGCGGTGACGAGCCCGGCCGTGCCGGCGCCGATCACCACCAGATTGTAGCGACCCTGGGGCTCCGGGTTGATCCACGAGGGCGGGTGGACGTTGTTGACCAGCGCGCGATTGTGCTCGTCATCCGGCAGAATCGTGACTGGTCCGTTGTGAACCTCGTCGGTCGCGACCGTGCAGGTCGCCGGCCCCATGTGGTTCGTCGCTTGATCGGCACGCGTGATCGATGATGGCATGCGCGGACTCCTTTCTCGCGTCATCGCGCCGGCTTGAACACGATGTCGCCGTAATACGCCGTGGCGGATTCTTGGGTGTTATCGGAATCCGTCATGATCGCCACCCCGTTGACCAACGGCGGTTCCTCGCCGAAGGCTCGACGGTAGTCGTCGTAGACGTTGCGCTCTTCGATCATCCATTGGTTGACGTGCTCGTCGCCGCTCTCGATCACGATCATCTTGACGAAGTCGGTGTAGGCGTTGTCGACGACCGTGCCCCGAGGCGTCCGGCCGTCCCAGATGTACGTGATGGCGCCGATCGGAAGATCCCCAACCAGCAGCCGGGCGGCGCGGTACTTGGCGCGCTTCGAGAATCCCACCTTCTGGGGATCGTAGGCGAAGGTGATGTAGATGCGGGCCGGGTAGTCATCCCCTTCTTTCTTGGTCACATCCCCCTTCGCGATCAGATTGGACACCTTCCATCGCCACTCGATGACGGGATAGGTCTTCAAGTCGATCGCGATTTCACGGATCAGCCCCGATGCGCCGGCTTGGCTGACGGCGCGGACCACGGTCGTTCCCTCATCCCGCACCACGGCATACTGGGTGGCGACCGGCACCTTTTTGAAGGTCAACGGCGACCAGCCGGGCGGGGCTGCCGGCCCCTGCGGAGCCTGCGAGAATGCGCCGACCACGAGTTGCGAATCGGACTCGGCCCGACTCGGCGCGGCCACCGCGAGCAGCCCTGCGATCAGCAGGAGCGCCAAACACTCGTACCGCCTCCTCAGGACGTTCCAACTCATGACAGCGCCGCGCGATGGGCTTCCAACCGGTCGTGGAGGCCCCAGGGGTTGCGCCGAACGATCCATCGTGGGACCAGGAAGAACAGGAGCACCAAGACCCCGCCCAGGAGAAACACCGCAGTGGAATTCGAAAAGATCCCGCTGCCGAAATAGTTGACGACGAAGGTCGCGGGAATCATGCCGAGGAGCGTGGCGAGAGCGAACCCTCGGACCGACAAACGGGTCAGCCCCGCGCCGTAACTGACCAGATCGAATGAGAAGATCGGCAGCAAGCGCGAGATCAGAATCGCCGTGAAGAGATGGTGTTCGGCGCAGCGAGGACAGAACCCCACTTCGCGCCCAAAGAACCGGACGATCGCGTCTCGGCCGAGCGCGCGCCCGATGCCGAAACAAATCAGCGCGCCGGCTTCGGCCCCCAGCACGGAATACACCGTCCCCCAGAGCGGACCAAACACCGCTCCCGCCGAGGCGCTGAGCGGAAAACTGGGAATCGGGCTGATAACCACCGCCGCCGCCATCGCGATGATGAGCGCAACGGGCGCCAGCACGCCAAGACCCTGCAGGAACGGCACCAGTCGTGTGAGATCGACCCACTCCGCCAAACCGCCCAGCCAGGCAAGGCCCGCCAGAATCGCCGCCACCAGGCCGAGCCCGACCAGGCGGATCGAGCGCGACCAGCCGGTCGCCGGGCTGCCGGTCGTGTCGATGGGACAGGTGTCGGTGGACGCCACGGGACTCATGCGTGAAGGGCGGCCGGCATGTCGGCGCGCTCCGCGTACGGCGAAACGGGACGGCGCAGGGACAACCCGTAGCGATCGAGCGTCTCGACGATCCGCTCTGCCCGTCCCCAATCGCTCCAGCCGATTCCCTCGACCGGGAGCACGAAAAGTCGGTTGGCGGTCTTTTGAAACAGATCGCGCGAGATATTCATCGACTCCATCCGCGCGTACATCCCGCGCAGGATCGCCGGCTCGCTCGGCATCCCGATGTTGTAAGAGAGCACATCGAAATACGCCACCATATGGGGCGCGACGTCGCGGGCCATGGCATAGAGGGTGGCGGCCTTGGCCACGAACACGAGCGTGTTCCACAGATAGCCGTTGCGCAGAAAGACGTCGCCGCGATTGGGTCCTGGCTTTTCGCAGAAGGAACGGACCTTCAAGGCCATGGACCCGTCCGCAGTGGGTACGCGGCCGCCGGGCGCAATCCACCCGTAGTCCGACTCCGGAGCGTCCGGCTTGACCCCCAGCAGCACCAATTTGTCGGGATACTGCTCGACGGCACTCACCCCCGCTCGCACGTACTCCATAAACTTCGCCTCGTCCCAGACAAAATGGTCGGATGGAAACACCGCGACGGTCGCGTGGGGGTCCCGTTTCCGAATATGAGTCAGCGGCAGCAGGATCCCAGGCAAGGTCTCCAGGTTGCGCGGTTGGGCGATCACCGTGCCCGTCGGCCGATCGCCGAGCTGTCGTGCGACGTGCTCGGCGTGGTCGGGACTGACTACCGTGAAGATGCGCTCGCGCGGGATCAGCATCTCGACTCGATCCAAGGTGTGCTGGAGCATCGAGCGGCGGCCGGTGAAGACGTGGTACTGCTTGGGACACGCGCGGCCTTCAAGCCGTTGAATGAATTGGTCCACACGGTGGCCGTTGCCTCCGGCTAAGACGATTGCCGATACCTGATCCATGCCCCCCTCCCGTATTTCGAAACGGCTGCTGAAAAAGTCCATCTACTGCGTACTCGGTCGTCTCCCGGCCGCCTCACCGCCTTGGCGGCGCGCGTGGCTTGGCGCCACGCCTTCGTGGCGCCACTCGCCCTCACGTACAACCCAGTACGCTCCCGTTTCCTTCTCCCTGCGGCCTTGCGACCCACCTCCAAGAAATCAAATGCTGGAAGTCCCCGAAGGGGGCAGCTGGAGCTTTTTGAGCAGCCTGCAGGGCCTCTATGCCACCGCCGGTTTCTTGAGTTTTTGATACACCACTGGCACCAGCGCCAGGATTCCTAACAGGACGAAGGACCCCAGGACCCCCGGCGAAGCCACGTCTTTGAGCGAATTGATCGTGCCCAACTGGCTGCCCGCATTGCTGAACACGACGCTCCCGGGAAGAATCCCGATGGCGGTCGCCAGCACGTAGGTCGAAAGCCGAATCCGCGTCAGGCCCGAGGCCAGGTTGACCAGAAAGAACGGAAAGAGCGGAATCAACCGCAGGGTCAACAGGTAGTGAAAGGCGTTCCGATCGAATCCCCGCTGGATCGACTCCAACTTCGCCCCAAACTTGCGCTGGATGCCGTCTCGAAAGAGATACCGCGCCGCGAGAAACGCGAGCGTCGCCCCTGAGGTGGCCGCGAGATTGACGTAGACCGTTCCCAGCACCGTCCCGAACAAGAATCCCGCGCTCAAGGTCAGGACCGCGGCGCCGGGCAGAGACAACGCGGTCTGGAGGCAATAGACGGCAATGAAGAGCAGAACGGTTGCGGCATAGTTCGCCTCGGTATACGCGCGCAGCGCGTCCTTGTTCTCCTTGAGCGACGCGAGCGTGAGATACTGCCCGGCATCGAAATAGAAGAAGGCCGCCACGCCGATCGCAAACACGGCGAGGAGGGCGACCTTCCCGACCGGAAGCGTTCGCTGTGTCGCCGGAGCGGCATGCGCGCTCATGGGTTGATCGCGGTCCTCGGTTAGTTCAAGCTTGATGTCCATGGGATTCCCCTTCGCCAATCGGCATGCGCACGTTGCGAGGTATGGTCTCGGCCTCGACTCATTCGTTACAGCAGGCACCGCTACCCGTTCTCCGTGGCCACCCAGGCGCGGAGCACTTCCGCCACGGTCCACGCCTGGGCGATGCACCCCCGCGGCGTAAACGGCGCGTCGCCGTCGAAGATTTCGCTCATGCTCCCGACCCCGTGGGCGAGCAAGTGGGCGGCGATCGGCTCCAGGAACTCGCGAGCCCGGGTCGGGTCGCGGTAGACCCGCAGATGGGCAAGGACGAACGGCCCGATGAGCCAGCCCCAGACGGTCCCCTGATGGTAGGCGCCGTCCCGGCTCCGGGGATCTCCCCCGTAGCGGCCCTGATACTGAGGGTGGTCGGATGCGAGACTGCGCAGGCCGTGCGAGGTCAACAGGTTTCGCGCGCACGCGTCGACCACCGCGCGCTGCTGGGCGGGTCGAAGCGGGCTCTGCGGGAGCGAGACCGCGAGGAGTTGATTGGGACGCAGCGCGAGATCATCGCCTTCCGGACCGTCGATCACGTCGTAACAATAGCCCGCGGCCTCGTTCCAGAAACGCGCGAATCCCGACTGCACCCGCGCGGCCATCGCCTCGTATTCCTCGACGGGCTTACCCAGCCGTCGGGCGAACTCCGCCATCGAACACAGCGCGTTGTACCACAGGGCGTTGATTTCGATCGGCTTGCCGATCCGCGGGGTGACGACCCAGTCCCCCACTTTGGCGTCCATCCAGGTGAGCTGTACCCCCGGCTCACCTGCGTAGAGCAAACCGTCCCGCGCATCCATCCCGATGCGGTAGCGCGTGCCGCGCACGTGCCAGACGAGGATCTCCTGCAGCACCGGGAAGAGCCGGCGGAGTCCGTCGGCGTCGCCGGTAGCGTCGTAATACGCGCGGACGGCGTCCACGTACCAGAGCGTCGCGTCCACGGTGTTGTACTCGGGCGTTTCGCCGGCGTCGGGGAAGCGGTTGGGGAGCATGCCGCGATCCACGTACCGGGCGAACGTGGAAAGAATGGAGAACGCGACGTCGGGGCGGCCGGTCGAGAGCGTGAGCCCCGGCAGGCTGATCATCGTATCGCGGCCCCAGTCCCCGAACCAGTGGTACCCCGCAATAATCGTGTGGCCTTCGCTCCCGTCTGCGAGCGGGCGGTCCACGACGAATTGGTCGGCGGCGAGCACGAGATGGGACACCCACGCAGGAGGCCCGTTCGCCCGGGGGGCTCTCGTTTTTTCCCAACGCCGGATCAACTGCTGTTCGTGCGCTCGACGCGACTCCAGCGCGGCCCGACCGTCGAGATCCGGTTTCTCATCCACGCTCGCGACGAACGTCACGGCCTGCTCGGGTTCCAGCGTCACCTGGAAAGTCGCGACGTGGAGGTGGTCCTCCCGGTGATCGAGCCCGCGCGCGCGCTCGATGGCGAGGTCAAAGCCGACGTACCATTCGTGTGTCGGCGCGGCATCGGCGCGGTCGCTGAGGAGATACACCGGAGCGGCTCCGTGGAACGCGGTCACGCCGATCCCCTGCGTGACGGGCTCGACCCGCATCTGCCAGCCGTTCCCGTGGGTCGTCCCGTGGTAGTCACGGTAGTTGACAAGCGCCTGAACGGTGAGGGTCATGGGCTTCGTGGCCCGACGGAGCTCGTACCGCACATACGTGGTGTTGGCGCCCTGCTGCATCCAGATCCGCTTCTCGAGGACCGCATCGCCCACCGCAAAACGCCAGACCGGCACGAGACCGTCGAGGAAGAAGCGTTCGATGTGGCGATAGCCGTGCGGATCGATCGTCCCGTCCGCCCAGCGGTTGGCGAACAGCGGATAGCGACGACCATCGTACTCCGCCGTCTCGTCGAGCTTGGCCACCACCAGCGTCCGCCCCAGCGGGGGGTTGAGCGCGGCGACGAGGAGGCCGTGGTAACGGCGCGTCAGCAGGCCCGCCACCGCTCCCGAGGCGTACCCGCCGATGCCGTTGGTGACCAACCACTCCCGCGCCTCGACCGACGCGAGTTCGCCGCAGATGTCTCGTGCGAACCCAATGCCGCCGTTCATGTCCGAACCTTTTTGATCAGCTCCGGCGCCTTGTGCCGCCCGCAGTACTCGCCGCACTGCTGGATCAACTTGGCGACCAACCCGGTCCACCCGGTTTGGTGGCTCGCGCCGATGCCCGCCCCGTTGTCCCCGTGAAAGTACTCGTAGAACAGGATCAGATCGTGCCAGTGGGGATCGGTTTGAAAGGTCGCACTCCCCCCGAAGACCGGCCTCCGACCGGAGCCGTCTTCGATGAAGATCCCTATCAGCCGGTGGGATAATTCGGCCGCAACCTCCCACAGGTTGAGCATCTTCCCCGATCCGGTGGGACACTCGACCTGAAAGTCGTCGCCCAGGTAGTAGTGAAACTTCTGGAGTGACTCCACAATCAGGTAATTCACGGGGTACCACACCGGACCGCGCCAGTTCGAGTTCCCACCGAAGAGACCACTGGAAGATTCTGCCGGCTCGTACTCGACGCGGTGATACTGACCGTCGACCCCGAACACGTACGGGCTCTCGGCGTGGTACCGCGACACGGAGCGGATCCCATAAGGTCCCAAAAACTCCGTCTCGTCCAACATCCGGCGGAGGATCCGCGTCAGTTTCTCGGGATTCACGATCGAGAGGAGCCGGCGCTTGCCCACGCCCGGCGCCTCCAGGCTCGCGACGTTGCGGGAGAGGTCGGGACGATTATTGACGAACCACTCGAGCCGCTTCCGGAATCCCGGCAGGGCGTCGACGACGTCGGGCTCCAGGGTCTCGATCGCGAACAGCGGGATGAGGCCCACCAACGACCGGACCTTGAGGGGTAACGCCGACCCGTCGGGCAGATGCAGCACATCGTGGTAGAAGCCGTCCTCATCGTCCCACAGACCGCTCGTCATCCCGCCCACGTGGTTCATCGCGTCGGCGATATAGAGGAAGTGCTCGAAGAACTTACTCGCGATGTCCTCGTAGCTCGGACGTTCTTTCGCCAGTTCGAGCGCGATGGTGAGCATATTCAGGCAGTAGAACGCCATCCAACTCGTGCCGTCCGACTGCTCGAGGTGGCCGCCGGTCGGAAGCGGCGTGCTGCGATCAAACACCGAAATATTGTCCAGCCCCAGAAAGCCGCCCTGGAAGATGTTCCTTCCCTCGGCGTCTTTGCGGTTAACCCACCACGTGAAGTTCAGCAGCAGTTTCTGGAACACCCGCTCGAGAAAATGCCGGTCCGCCCGGCCGTACAGCTTCTTTTCGATCTTATAGATCCGCCACGCCGCCCACGCCTGTACCGGCGGGTTCACGTCGCCGAACGCCCACTCGTACGCCGGGATCTGGCCGTTGGGGTGCATGTACCACTCGCGAGTCAGCAGCACGAGCTGGTGCTTGGCGAACTCGGGATCGATCATCGCGAGCGGGATGACGTGGAAGGCCAAGTCCCACGCCGCGAACCAGGGATACTCCCACTTGTCCGGCATGGAGAGGATGTCGTCATTATAGAGGTGCGTCCACTCGCGGTTGCGGCCGTTGCGGCGGGAATCCGGCGGGGGTGGAGGCCCCGGATCGCCCTTGAGCCAGTCTTCAACCACGTAGTGGTAGTACTGCTTGTTCCACAGCATGCCCGCGAACGCCTGGCGCTGCACGTTGCGCATGTCCTCGGACAGGGTGTCCGGAGTGACCCGGGCGTAGAACTCGTCGGCCTCGCGGAGGCGGTCCGTCATCGTGTCCTCAAACCCCACGCCAAACGGCGACGCGAGGCGGGCCGCGGGGCTCAGTCGCAGGTGGATCGTCTGCTCGGCCCCCGGCGGGGTCCTCAGCACGTAATGCGCCCCCGCCTTGCTGCCGACTTGGTCGGGGTTCACGGCGTCCGCCCGCCCATGCACGAGATAGTCGTTGATGCCGTCTTTGGCGTAGCGGGACGCCCCCTGCACGCCGAAAAGCCGGGCATCGTTGGTCTCGTTCTCCGTGAACAGCAGCTCGGTCGGTCCCTCGCAATACAGCCAACGCATACCCAACGTCGGGTGCGCGGCTTCGATCATGCGGAACCGCCCGTCGGTCGCGAGTTCCCGCAAGGTGGGCTTGTCTCCCCTCTCCTCGCTTGTCGATCCATTGGCCGATTTCCAGGACCATGTGTTGCGAAACCACAGGGTTGGGACCAGGTGCAAGACGGCATCCTCCGGCCCCCGATTGATCGCTCGGATGCGGATCAGCACATCGTCCGGCGACGCCTTGAAATACTCGACCAGCACGTCCCAATACCGATCGTCGTCGAACGCGCCGGTCTCAAGGAGCTCGGCCTCCCGATGGGCCCTGCCGCGGCGCGCGTTCTCGTGGACCAGGTGCGCGTACGGAAACTCCCGGTGCGGGTACTTGTAGAGGTACTTCATGTACGAGTGCGTCGGCGTGTTGTCGAGGTAAAAGTAGTACTCCTTGACGTCTTCGCCGTGGTTGCCCTCGCTGCCCGTGAGCCCGAACAGGCGCTCCTTGAGAATCGGATCGCGGCCGTTCCAGAGCGCGAGCGAGAAGCACAGCCGCTGGTGGTTGTCGGAGATCCCAGCAATGCCGTCCTCGCCCCACCGGTAGGCGCGGGAGCGCGCCTGCTCGTGGGTCAAATAGTCCCAGGCCGTGCCGTGGGGGCTATAGTCCTCGCGCACCGTTCCCCACTGCCGCTCGCTCAGATACGGTCCCCAACGTCGCCAGTGGGCCTTTTTCGTCCGCGCGTCTTCGAGGCGTTGCTCTTCCTGCGTCATGGCCACACCATCCTTCTGCAAGAGGGCCGAAGCGTCCTGGTCACGAGACGAGGGCGTAGTCGGCGGATCGGCGATTCCGTACGATCAGCGGATCGACAATCTCGCCGCAGACGAGACAACGCCTCCCATAGAAATAGCCGTGACCAGAGTCATCCAAGAGGTCGTAGCACTGATCGATCACCATCAAACCATTGCAGCGTGGACACGGCATGGCATCCCTCCTGAACGTGCGCCTTCGCGCAGATCGCGGGACAACGCTGAGCCATCCCCCGCGTGCGCGACTCTCGATGACATAGTCCGAAGCCGTGGCGGTTCGTTACAGTTAGTTGACCGCCAATCCACAAACTCGCTCGCGGGCACTGGGCAACGCCTCTCGCCCGCGGGGGATCCTTTCGTCGGCAGGTCTGTAACATTCTGGCCGTCAGCGAGACCAACTGACGAGTCCCGCTGCACTGTGCGCGGTTACGAGTCCGGCGCGACTTGGAGAACTACCTACGAACGGAGGAGACCGCCCGATGACCCGACGGGAGCTGTGGTACCATGTTCTTAACCACGTGGGAACGAAGGTGACGTGCAAGCACATCACAGAAGTCATCACCGACTATCTTGAGGGAAAACTCGGCCTGGTCGATCGGCTTCGCTTCCAACTCCATCTCGGGGTCTGCCTGGGGTGCCGCCGCTACCTCCGCCAGATGAGACAGACCGTTCATACCCTGGGCCAGTTGCCGCCCGAGCCCATGCCGCCCGCTGTACGCGACGAACTGCTCCGCCGGTTCCAAACCTGGAAAACCACCCGCCCCGGATCCTCCGCGTAACGCTCCTCGCATCGGCACGGACCCAGTATCGCAACCCCGTATGCCGCGTCGATGACGACGCAGTGGTGTTTTGATGACGTCCGCTCACGCCCCCGGCGAGGATCGCGGAGCGTCTCCCTACGGTGAGAGCGGTTCGGCGGCCGACCGGGGATCCAACATACCGCTCCGGCCGCGCGGCGCCGGACGGCTCGGGGAGAGCCCCCGGCTCCCATAGGCGAGGTACATGCGCGCACCGAGCAACGCGACCAAGAGCCCTGCGTAGATCAGCGGGGACCGGATGTCCGCCTTGACCAGCCAGAAGTAGTGTAAGACGCCACCGATTCCGATCAGATAGACCAACCGATGCAGCCTGCGCCACCTCGCCCCTCCGAGGCGCGCAATCATGCGATTGGTTGAGGTGACGGCCAGCGGGATCAGGAGCACAAAGCTTGCCATGCCCACGGTGATGAACGGCCGTTTGATCACGTCCTTCACGATGTCCTCCACGGCGAAGAATTGGTCCACGCCCACGTACATCATCAGGTGAAGGCATCCGTAGAAAAAGGCGAACAGGCCCAGCATCCGCCGGAACAGGATGAGTCGGCTGCAGCCTGGCAGGCGCCGAGCCGGTGTGACCGCCAACGAGATCAGCAGGAAGTTGAGCGCCCAGACCCCGGTTCGCCGGACCGCGGTCTCGATGGGATTCGCTCCCAAGTTCCCGCTCACGCCGTCCCACACCAGCCAGAGCAACGGGACAAGACACAACCCGAAGACCGCCGGCTTGATCCCTGGCGTCGTCCACCCATTCCTGAAGAGCCGCTTATTCATCGCATCCCCTTCCCCCTCGTCTCCTCGCGCGAGCCCCGCAGGAGGTGCTCAAAAGTTCTTGGCCAAGTCCATCCCGGCATACAAGGACGCGACCTGCTCCGCGTAGCCGTTGAACGGCAACGTCTTGCGCTTGATCCAGTCCCCGATCCGGCGTTCCCGCGCCTGACTCCACCGCGGGTGGTCCACGGTCGGGTTCACGTTGGCGTAAAATCCATACTCTCGCGGATTGATCTCGGCCCACGTGGTTCTCGGCTCCCGCTCCACCAGGCGCATCTTGACGATCGACTTGATGCTCTTAAACCCGTACTTCCACGGGACGACCAACCGAAGCGGTGCGCCGTTCTGGTTGGGCAGGACCTCCCCGTAGAGCCCGACTGCCAGGATCGTCAGGGGGTGCATCGCCTCGTCCAACCGTAACCCCTCGACGTACGGCCAATCGAGGATAGGCGATCGTTGACCCGGCATCTGCGTGGGATCGTACAGGGCGGCGAACTCCACGTATCTGGCCTTAGAGGTCGGCTCTGCGCGCCTGATCACCTCGGCCAACGGAAAGCCCACCCACGGAATCACCATCGACCAGGCCTCCACGCAGCGCAGCCGGTAGACGCGCTCCTCGAGCGCGTACGGCTTGATGAAATCTTCCAGCGCGTACACCGCCGGGCGCCTGACCTCGCCCTCCACTGCGATCGACCACGGTCGGGGCTTGAAGTCCCTCGCGAGTCGGGCGGGGTCCTGCTTGTCGGTGGAGAACTCGTAGAAGTTGTTATAGGACGTCACGCTGACGTACGGGGTCAACGCCTCGTCGGTCCCATAGGGACCTTTCGTGACGCCATCCAACTTTGCACCCGCCTTGGCCGGCGTGGGGCTCAGGCATCCCGGAATCAGGGTCATGGCGGCTCCGGCCACGGCGAGGCGCCCAACCGACTCCAGGAAACGGCGGCGGTTCATCATGTAGACGGCATGAGGCGTGATGTCGGATGACTTCACATCAGGTGCGCGCCGAATCAGCATGGATCCCTCGTGTCCGGTCGCCTGGCCTAAGCCCAGGCTGTGTGATACGGTACCAAGGCCACATCACACCGTCATCGCGCAGAGATGACGTGTTTGCGACATCCAACCCCGGCCTACCATCCCCATCGCAGCGCCCACCAGAGCGCCACGAGCTTGAGGCGTGCGACCGCCCCTAACGGTTGTGGGAGTGTATACATCGCCGCTCACCTTCTCTCGTCCCGTGTTGGGGTCCTTGCCTGTCCGTGTCCCATTTCCTCGGAGTCGAGGAGTGTGCGGGGCCTGCCCGTCCTGGGATCAGCCCACATTCCCGACCCCTCGACCCTCCACCCTATTGTCGCGGAGCCGCTCGAAACGTTACGGAGGTTGACATCCAGGACGAAGACACGCAACTAGCCGTAAGCAGGGCACAGGCCGCCTGAATAGACGACGGTCATGGTTTCTTAAGCGCTGAGTCTCGCCATGGCGCGCGACTCTCGCCCGGCCGATGGCCCGCTCACGCGAGCGCGATTTTCCGGCGAAACCGCGCCAGAGCGACGGCGAAGAACGCCGCGCACTCTAAACTTTGCAGTTCCAGCGTGACGGAGTCCTGCTCAGAACGAGCCACACAAGAATGAACGAAGGAGATGGTTGCTTCCCGAGAATCCTCGAGAGTCCACTTGGACGATTGTCCCAACCCGCTTGTGCTAGATTCGTGCTGGAAATCGTCGAAAAGCACAAGGACTGGCGGAATCGCCAGAATCAGTGGAATCGACCCACGTCGCTGTTCTGACAGAGAAAACGGGGAAACCGTCGCAACATCAAGCCCGAAACCAGAACCCGTGTTGTCCGTTCGCAATCAGCAGGTCACCGGTTCGATCCCGGTACCCTCCACCAATTCAAGCACTTATGAATCTTGCACCTGCTGATTTGCACTCAGCAGGTCACCGGAGCTCCCTCCCTTACGTTTTCAAATTCATCTGTGAGCCTTGTAGCTAGGCGTACAGTCGACTGCGTTGGGATTGTGCTGCGCCAGTCGGGTGAGCGTCTATTGCGCCAGGCTGTTCGTCAGGGTGAGATTCGGACTCTCTCGGATGAACGCGCAGCGGCACGCACCGTTGTCGCTTTTCTGATTGGCCTCAACACGGTTTTGAAAGTTGTCCGCGATGAAATGCAACTCTGGGCGATGTGTCGCCAATTCTTGGTCGGGCTGGGAGTTCCGAAGGTAGCTCTGGACCTAACGGGCAGCTGACCGCCGGAGTCCTCAGGCGAGACTAGGCCAGACGTCACCCGCAACGCGTCGTTAGTCAGAAGCCCCCTCGCTGGACGCCTGTTGCTTTAACGCGAAGACAACTTCCGAGAAATACGTCTACATCGACCTCAATTCGTAGATTCGAATGCTCGCAATAAACGGGTTGCTCTTGGCGAGTTTCTCGGCCGCATCAAGACTCTCCGCCTCGATGATGTTGTAGCCGGTAATGGACTCCATGTTCCATGGGAGGTCCTTGGTTCCACTCTTCGAGATTTCTCGACCACCGCTGAACCCACCCTGGTCCACTTGCTGGTCGGCGATCGATTCAAACCAAGTCTGCCAAGCCTTCATGATTTCCGGCGTGGGTTTTTTGAATCCGAAATGCAGCAACATAAACTTTTTCATGTCTCTCTCCTTTGGTTGAAGGGTGTCCTTTGCTTGCGGGAACGGGCTGTCTCACTTCTTCTTTTCCGGCAGAGAGGCCGCATAGCGCACCCCAACGTCGACCCACTGTGCCAACATCCTGTCGTCGGCAAGCCCTTTCGCTTGCACCAGAATCCAGCCCTTCATGGGACGGCCGGACAGGTCGAAGATGCGAGTATACGGCTGGCTCAACGCGCGTTCGGCCTCGTCCGCGGGAAGACGCACGATCAGCTCCAGCCCGTGGACCCCGCAGCACATGTTGCCATTCACTAGAAAGGCCAGACCGCCGAACATCGTTTTCTCGGTCACGTCGCGACGTTTACGAAGCTGCTTGCGAATCCGCTCTGACAGTTGGTCGTCAAACGCCATCAGCTACCGGTCACCCGCGCGCGGCTTTGCTGGATTCTGAGCGGAACGGTGTTCGAGCGTGGCGACGAACGTGGTGCCTCGCTCGACCCACTTCTTGACCGCCTTTTCGGTCCGGGAGCCGCCCGGCCCCACAAAGACGTAACCCCTCATCGGCCGACCCGTGAAATCCATCGGGCGCACGTGAGCTTCACCAAGCGCCGCTTCGTACCGCTCGGGCCCGATGCGCGCCACAAGGTCGTGCTTGATGATCCCGCAAAACATTTTCCCCTTCAGCAGGAAGGCCACGCCACCGAACATCTTCTTCTCGGTCACGTCCGGTCGGGGCCCCACGACTCGGCGCACTCGCTCAGCGAGCAACTCATCGTAGGCCATCCTCGGCTACTCCTTGCCCGACGGACGCCGCCCGGTCTCGACGTAGTGTTTGAGCCCGGAGAAGAAGCCCTGAATGCCTGCGTTCCACTTCTTCCGGACCATCAGCGCATCCATCAGTTTGCCTACCGGACCGAACTTGAGCTCGTACTCCATCCGCTGGTGCACGATCGTCCCTGAGCTGTCGGGGGCAAGCGTGTAGCTGTGCCTGAGACGGCGGACTGGGAGCGTGCATTCGAAGAGCTCGAATGACAGCGCGCGGCTTGGAATCCAGTCCACGACCCTCTCCGTAAACCACCCACCCGGCGCGAGGTCGCAGCGGCGCGCCGCCCCGGGCCCTTCCCGCGACGACGTGACGATTTCCGATTTCGTGACGCCGGGGTCGTATCGGTCCAGGGCGTCAAGGGACGCGAGCACGGACCAGACCTGCTCGGGTGACGCATCGATCCGGATGGAGTTTTCGAGAATCGTCATCTGGATGCCTCCTTCGTTCTTCGCACCTTGACGCGGTGGGTAGTCCCGCGATCGTCAGCGTGCGGTTCGCTCCACCTGGCGCGGAGTGCCGAGCGAAGCTCGGCTTCCAGCCCCTCACGATCGCGACGAATACGCCGCACGAAGCGGCGGTCAGCGGCTGTTCGCGGGTCGTATTTTGCGCTCCACTCGATGATATCCAGCATGACCGGGAGGAGATCGATCCCCTTTGCGGTGAGCCGATATCGGCCAGTTCCACGCCCGTCACTGCTCGCGACCTTCTCGATCACTCCGTCCTCCTCCAGGCGCGCGAGCCGATCGGCGAGGACGTTGGTCGCGATGCCCTCTTCGGCTCGGAGAAAGTCGGTGTAACTGGTGCGGCCCTTGAACATGAGATCGCGGATGACGAGGAGAGACCACGCGTCCCCGAACACTTCAAGGGCGAAGTGCACGGGGCAGTCGGATTTCCGATGACGACGTCTCACGGGCCGGGATCGAGTTACTTGCTTTTAACAAGTATTGTGTAGCACAACGACTTGCGGAAAGCCAGTGTGAACCAAAAGTGGACGTCTTCGGAGTCTCCGGCACCTAAGGGTGGCCGGACGATTCGCCAGGCTGATGCGTTCTCCATGCCCTCTTGACGCGTCTGTTCGCGGCCCCATATAGTATTGTCATACTTGTATTACAGCTAAACGACGGAAGGAGGTGTCTGATGTTGAAAGCCCGAACCACCCGCGGGCGGGTCGCCGTCACTGTTTCCCTCCCCCCCGCGATGCTCAAGGCCGCGCAAGCCCGCGCACGCAAAGAACGGCGCAGCAAATCCGAAGTGCTGCGCGAAGCGTTCCGGCAGTACGAGGAGCGCGCCCGGACGCTGGAGGCGCTGTACGCGTACGGCGAGCAACAGGCCAAAGAACTGGGGATCACCAGCGAAGCGGATGTGGAGCGCATCGTCAGCGAGTACCGCCGAGAACAAGCCGCCAAGAGCGTATGATCCCTCGGGTGGTCCTCGACACCAACACACTCGTCTCGGCGCTGTTATTCGGCGGAACGCCCCGCGAAGTCCTCAATTGCGCGCACCGCGGCGAGATCCATATGCTCGTTTCGCCGCATATTTTGTCCGAACTCGGCGGCATTCTCCTTCACAAGCTCCAGCGCCCCCTGCCCCAAGTGGAACAAGCGTTGCGGACGGTCGCGGCGCTTGCCACAACGGTGCACCCCACGATCACCCTCTCTGTCATTCCGAACGATGATGTGGACAACCGGATCATCGAGTGTGCGGTGGCCGGTGGCGCCGGTCTTATCGTCACCGGCGATCATGCGCTGCTGCGGCTTCGCCGGTACGAGGACATCGGGATTGTCTCCGCGCGACAGTTTCTGGATGTGCTCAAAGGACTGCGATAATCTCCCTTTTTTGATGAGCCCGATTGTAAACTTCCAACCTGTCTGATTTTTGGGTGCTGCTCAAACCGATCGGTGGGACAACCGAAAACTGTCTCAGCAAAGGGGTTCACGTCACCAGCTTGTGCTAAATTCGTGCTAAAAATCGTTGGGAAAGACAGGCACCGTTGGAATCCAACAAATCACTGGAATGGAGCCACGTCGCTGTTTTGACTAAGAAAACGGGGAAACCGTCGCCACATCAAGCCCGAAGCCCCAACCCATGTTGTCCGTTCGCAATCAGCAGGTCACCGGTTCGATCCCGGTACCCTCCACCATTCCAAGCACTTATGAATCTTGCACCTGCTGATTTGCACTCAGCAGGTCACCAGTAGCTCCCTCCCTCATGTTTTCAAATTCATCTGTGAGCCTTGTAGGTAGGCGTACAGTCGACTGCGTTGGGATTGTGCTGCGCCAATCGAGTGATCGAGAACTCCAACCCCGCCGGCGCGAGGCGTGAGTCGAGTGCCGGCGAGCGTCGCAAACAGGGTGTCCAACACCATTCTCTTTCCCTCGAGCGTCGTGGCTAGTGACTTGTTGGATTGGGCGACCGCTGCACGTTCGTTTCCACCGCGTTAGGCAGCGACTGTGAATACACCGAGATTGCCTCCTCCGTAGTAGCGAGCCGTCATGTTGTTTCGCTCACGAGCACTGAGCCAGCCCTCGAGGCCGCCAGTGCTCATGAATTCCTGGAAATTCTCGTAGTGAGCTGGATTGATACCGCCCATCTGTTTTTCGTCGTTGTCGATAAGCCGCCCGACCGCTCGGGAATACCACTTCAGATTTTTCGAAATCGTGAAGTCCAGCGCAATCAGCAGTCCGCCCGGTCTGACTGCGCGATGCATCTCGCCCCACACAGAATCACGTTGGGAAGCATCCATCTCGTGTAGCGCGAGACTAACTACCGCAGCGTCGAACGCACCAGAAAATGGCATATGGCAGGCGTCGCAATGCAGGAAGCGGGCTACCCGCTGCTTTGTTCTTGCGCGGTCAAGCATGGTTGGGGAGGAATCTACCCCAGTGACGTCAAACCCCGCCATTGAAAGACGGCAGGCCAGGCAACCAGAACCGCAACACACGTCGAGCACGGTATGCGCACCCCCGCCTTGTAGTATTCTGAGAATACCCGTTCTCGCGCGACGGAGCATTAGCCCCTGTACCTGCTCTGCGACGGGCAGCGCTCTCCTCAGCGGTGCATAGAAATCGGGTTGATTGTTCGCCGGTTTGCTTTTGGTGTGAGCGGTCACGCACGTGTCTCCGATTCGCTACCGAACAGGCTCACCGGCACGCGCCGTCGTTGCGTGCGTCCGGTGGAGCGTCTTGTTGGGCCACGACATCGCCCATCCTACGCCGACGAACACGGCGCCGCAATAAGCATAGACCCAGTACCAGCCCTACGAGCAAGAGTGGGGCTGTTACCGAAAGTGGGCTGCCCTTGTAGACACCAGAAGTTGGATTATTGATTGGCGTGACCCCTTCCCGCCGTCGATAGTGGCGCACAGCAAGGCGATCGGCATACCAAACGCCAAACTCGACCAGAACATTGTCCGCACGAAGCAGAAAGCGAACGCGGCCCTCTCCATCCCATTCAGCGTTCGGACACTGCATCAAGACTTGTTGATAGCGCTTCTTTGGATCAAAGGGCGCGACGGCCTCCTGGTTCTGCCCATCTTTATAAAAGGAGCCGGGCTTCGGGAATGCCGAATTTCCCATCCTGCTCGCAGTATTCCCGCGAAAGTAGCCCAGAATCGTAGCCGTTGCCGCCTGGCCCGATGGGGTGAGTTCAGGCAGGTAAGTCAGTCCACCGCTATAGCGGAGTGTGCAATCAACGACATTCTTGAATGGCTCTCTGGCTCGTTCCGCTTGAACCGTGATGTTCGTGAATTCTCCACTGCGAGCAATGATCGCTTTCCCACTCGCGGGCTTCATCGGGGATATCCAGTTCTCGGTCTCTTTTTCCAACTCCCAGATACCCTCCCACGAGGGGTCGAGTATCTGTGTAGTACTTTTCATCCCGTCGGGCACCCATTCGTGGTATCCAACTCGGTGAAGGAGAAACACAGCCCAGGGTCTGGCAGATGTCGGCGTGGAGACGATAGACCTGGTCTTCACGGTTCTGAGCGGGTGTCGGCATCTATCGACCTCAGAAGCCAGAATGGCTTTCGATGTTTCGAAATAACGATATACCATAGGCCTTTCTTTCGATTGCCGTCAAGCCCGATCCATGAACACGACAAAGAATCCCCGTCAACAGACGGGCCGAACCGCTTTCGCTTCGGAGTCATCGCAGCCTCCATCGTCTCGGGCCTCATCGCTGCCTCTCTGCCACGATGGCGATAAACGCTCCCGCCCCTGGGAGGAGCCGCTTGAGCAGATGGTCCACCCTGCGTGCCCGTTTGAGGAACCCGCCGCTTCGAATGGGGGGGAGATGAAGGACGACGCGCGCGTCGCGCGGCACCAGCCCGTTGCGCCGAAGGAGCCGCTCCAATTCCCGCCTGCTCCAGAAATGCGCTTGGTTGTAGATCGTGTCCTTCACCAGACCTTTCAGCCGTCTAACCAACGCCCACGAACTCCAGCGGTGCAACTCGCCGATCACGACTCGGCCGCCGGGCGCGAGCACCCGGCGCATTTCAGCGAGCGCCCGATCGGGCTCGGACACGAAGCAGAGCGACGTGACGGCCACGGCGAGGTCGGCGCTCGCCGACCGAAGGGGAAGCGCCTCGGCCGAGCCGCACACCCAGGAACCGGGAAGACCAGCCGCACGAAACTTTTCGCGGGCAATCGCGAGCATCTCAAATGACGTGTCGACACCGACCACGCGCACCCCTCGACGCGCCAGCTCCAGCGCGTAGGTGCCCGTTCCGCACCCGATGTCGATGGCCCGTGAGCCGGGTTTGACGTCGGCCAGACCAAAGATCGCCTCCTGCTCCAGGGTATGAGCAAAAGCTCCCAGGGGCGTCTGATACCAGCTATCGTAGCGGGCGGCGAGATCTTCAAAATCGGATGGTGCCACACTGGTATAGTGGAGCAGTGGGCGAGAGGACTCCATTCCCAAAAGGAGGTATAGGACCGATTTGACGAATCGCAGAAGGGGTGCCGGGCGTTCCGACGATGCCCGACAGATACTCAGAGTTTTGAAGGCGAGAACCGCCAGTCACCTTGTCCGTGTCCTCAGGCAAAGGCGCGTTCCTCTGGCGGACAGTGCGTCTTTCTCGGCTGGCGTTGCTGCTACCAGGGTGCTACCAACCCCTCCGAAATCCGGCCATATTAAGGGAATGTCTTCTTACTCAATTTCATCGAGTTGTCGTGGGCTTAACTCTTCTTCGTTCTTCTCCGGTTGCCCCTCGATATTTTTCGCAATCAGCAGGTCACCGGTTCGATCCCGGTACCCTCCACCAATTCAACTACTTAGAAGCCTGATGACGTGCCCCGAACAGTCAGCAGGTCACGGCTCAAGAGCCGGCACCGTACCCCCATAGATCTCAAACACTTCTGAGCCCCGGAAGGTGGACATCCGGTCGTTGTGCTGAAACTGTACTGGCGCCGTCCGCTTGGGGCGGTACGGCGCAGGATCACCTTCACTCGTGCCACCTCGCGGGGTGAGAACGGCTTGGTGACATAGTCGTCCGCGATCGCGAGGCCGACCGGCTTGTCCACTTCCTCCACGCGGGCGTCAGCACGAGAATCGGGACGTCCGATGTCTGGCGGATCCTTCGGAGTCGGCTCACGTTAGGGCACGCCCATTCACCGAGGTTCCAGGAACTCCCCGATCTTCGATTCATTCTGGGCGACCACCTTGGCCGCGGCTGTCACGACCAGGTCTCGATCGCACGTCGATTTCAACCAGAGCCGCGTGACAATCCCGGCCAGGTGCTCGCCGACATCCTTCGGTGATTTCCAGTTGACCTTCTCTTCGCGGCAGGACTCCGGAAGATCGCTCAAATCCTCCTTCCACACCGCATCCGTGTGCCGGAGGACGACGACCGTCAGGGTGCGCTCGTCAGGCAAGAGCCCCTCCCGCTGTGCGACTCGGAAGAAGAACGTTCGATACGCGTTCGACCGCTCTTCCATAATACTCGGAATCCGCGAGTAGTCGTAGGTGAAGAGGCTGAACCCTTCGGAGCGAAAGCTCAGGGACTTGCCGCCCACGTCAAACGGAAACGAGCTGTCCAGCGAGATGATGAGGACGCGCCGCGTCTTCCCTTCTTGCAATCTTTTCAGAGCCACCATCAACACGGATTCGGCGCCCGAGTTGTCCGACAGCCCGCCGTCGCCCGCGTGCCAATACGGGTCTTGATCACCCACGCGAAACGTGATCGGACCGATCACGGGCGGGAAGGACATGGACGCGGCCACGGCGGCGGCCACTTTGATCGAGCAGACATCGAGATGGAGGTCGCCGGGGGTCCGGGACTGCAGGGTTTCCCACCGGGTTTGGAGCAGGCGTTGAACCTCCTCATCCAGTTCCCCTTGTCCCGGAGAGCGCTCCAACTCGCGGACAAAGTCATATCGGAGCGCCTCGGGATCGAGCGTGGTGACCACGAAGCGGCGTGCGTCGTTATAAAGCGTGGTGTTGACGAGCAGATAGGGACTGTCGCCTTGCGCTTCCCGGCGCGCCAGCGCGGCGAAATTCGCGTCGCCGAGATACTTTTCATTCATAATCTCGGCCAGTGAGCGCGCGGTCCAGGCCGGATTGAACCAGCGAAGTCGGAAAATTTGCCGCCGCAGCAGCGGACCTTCGTAGTCCTGCGCCATCGCATCCTTGAAGCCCGCGAAAAACCGCTGGTACTCCTTGCTGATCTCACCATTCGCTGTCAGGACCCGGGTCGCGTGAGAGGGCTTCTTGAGGACGTAGTACGCGGATGCCATGCTCCCACCGGACACACTGGAGATATAGGAGACCTGATCGAGCAGGGACCGGTGATCCGGCCCGACCTGCAACCGGCTCAGCGCTTCCAGCCCGCCCGCCGCGAACAGCGCGGCCCGGCTGCCTCCTCCGGACACGGACAAGCCGATGAGCACGTCCCCGTCGGGCGCACGCGCCGGCCGCACGCACTCCGCTTGCTGCGGAGTGGGCGCCACGCGATAGACCGGAGACGTCACACAGCCTGACGCCAGGAGCGCCACGAAGACGATCTGCAGTCGCAGAAGCCGAGCGATACGAGACATAGGTACCCCCCCGATGTTGCGCCTGATGATGGTCGGACGCCAAAACACCAACGCACGCATGTGACGCTCACCGCTCTCCGAACAGGTGGTCGTATCTGTGTCGTGGCGCTTCGCCCCGTCCCAGCCGGCATCAGAGCCAACTCTCGATCTCCATGAGCGACGAAGGAGGCCGGATCGTTCCGCATCGTCGGCGCTCCCCCGAACGAAGTATTCGGGATCTCCTCACTTTACTGAACGGTCATGGGGGTGGTTCACTTCTGCCTGCGCCTGAGACACGCGAGGCACCAGACGCCCATCGCCGCATGCAGGGCTACGGCCGGCCAAAGACCAACGCCGGAGAGGTCCAGGCCCGTACGCGCATAGACGAGGACTGCAACCGCGGCCATGTTGTAAAACAACATGGCCGTAATCAATCCTCGTGCCGCCTGGCTCTGTCCATCCTGGCGCGCCAGCCAACAAGCGATACCCAATGCCAGCAGCGCGGCCCCGGCCAGACGACCGACGACCAACCCGCCGGGCGTGTCGAGCGATGCGCCGACCATCACCGACGCTAGGACCGATGGCGCCGCCGCCAGCCCAAGGCCGGCTCCCAGCTCGATGATTGCCGTCGCAGTAAGCAGGGCGCTCATCGTTGTGTCCCCTCCCTACGTGATTCCCAGGATAGGCCGACTCCGGTTGCGACGGGTGGGTCGGTTTCAGTGGAGTCGGCGGTTCAGATTCGCGTCCTCACTTCCCGGGCGTATACCAGATCGGCGAGGTGTAGGCGCGCTCCTGGGTCGTCATCGGGACTTCCTTCGGCATCTTCACGCCATAGTATTTGGCATCGTAGGCGGTCCAGCGGGGCGTCGGGATCTCGATGACGCGCGCATAGTAGAACGCGCGCAGCGCCGGGTCGAAATTCGGATCTTTCCACACCGTGATCAGCTCCGGGTCGCCGATCGTGTTGGTCCAGAGCGCATTCTTCACATCTACGGTATTGCCGACCGGCGGAAGCTTACCCTTGGAGTCGGGCTTACGTTTGGCGGGATCGGCCCAGACCACGTCAAAGACTTTCTCCTGCACGTCACCTTTGGCGTCGAGCCAGCCTTTGACGATCTGGATGCGATCCAGATTCGCGCCGATCGGGTCCTTGAGGGCGGCGACGAGAAACGTCGGCGACTTCCCTTTCGGGGCATCGCGCAAATCACCGCCCATGGGTACGCCCTTGGTGTAGCCAACG